>JANRJQ010000011.1 GCA_033763895.1 Chloroherpetonaceae bacterium
ACACCTTAAAGGCGTCATACATCGCGCTGAAAGAAGAGTATCAATCTTTATCAGTAAAAAGTGATTTCACTTTTTGGGTTGGGGTTGCGGTTGTGGTACTGGTTCTATTTTATCTTTTTGGAAGGTGACTATGTGGGATGGAAGCCGAAAGGAAATTATTGATGCGGCACTTCAAGCTTTAGTAAACCTGAATGCTTCAGTATCTGCACTGCCTGATAATCCCGATGAACCTCTTTCGCATTCGCGTGGAGATGTCCGTGTTTTTTGGGGCGGGTTTGTTCGTGATGGTGAGAATTTTGAGCCCACAAAAGTAACAAAGCGTATAAGGCTTTTTGTGAATGTGCGCGCGCACGGGCTGAGTAGCGATGAAAGCTCTGTCTATGAGCTGCTTGATGAAGTTGAGTCGGCAATGTTTGGCTATGAAGTACATCGAGCGCCATTCATCCCTGTTGACGAAACGGTCGTTTATAACTTCCAAAAAGCCTACTGGGTTGGGATACAAGAATATGAAATCATCTTAGACCAATTTTCAATTAATTCAACTGATTAAAAAAAATGCCAACAACAATCAATTTCACTACGGATAGCAATAACCGTAGAAGCCGTGAGCTCCAACGCAGAAGCCCAAAAACCTCAAGGTTATCGTTTGCGCCGGTAAATGCTACGACCGGTGCTTTACAATCGGGTGGGGTTAATCCATACACTGCATCACCGGCAGCTTTTAGTGCAAATACCTATTTCGGTTTGGGCTTTCTGACTGATAAAATTCAAGTTCAACCCGCTAATCGTGATATTGTTTCAAAAGATATTGGTGGGAAAAACATATCTGTGGCCACGGAAACTGATGCTGTTAACCTTTCGGTAACATTACTTCAGAACCCGGTTGAGCTTTGCCGTGCCAACCCTAATACACGCTTCCAGTTCATTGCCCCAATGGCGGAGCATAATAATTCTCTACCATTAATTGATGTGGTTGCAATTGGAATCGGAAAGCTACCCTATACACCGGCATACGAAACAAGTCAAGAGTTTCATACTTACCCAATCACGATTATGAGTGAGGTGAATACTCAAGCAATTAATATCACTTACCTCCAGCTCGCCGCCGCGCTCGATTTAATTTCGCGGCGTACCGGAACAAATCGTATTACAGCAAGAAAGTACAATGGACTTACCCCTGTTCAGGGTTCTGATTTGGTGATTGTAACATCGACCGATAGTGATGGAGCGGATGCCAACGCTGTTGCACTCACCATTGCAGAGGGAGAAATGGCGGCATTTGGGACATTTCTTTTTGAGATAAAGGCTTAAGCATTATGAACCCTTCGCAAAACTACGCTTCGCTTCTTCGTGATAAGGTCAATGTACTTTATCGCGGGGGAGCGAAGGTTTTTTTTGCTCAAAACACAGAACAAGCCTCTTATTACGATATCGGGTTCCAAAGCGATTTAATTGTTACAGCTGAAGCGGCAACCCGTCGCGATTCGAAAGGCCGTGAAGAAGTCCGGTATTATGATATTTCGGTTGCAATTACACTTGCGCAAACATCGGATACTGAGAGGGCAATTATCGCCTTTGCTGCGGCTAATTTGAGTAAAGTCCTGATTCAATTTGAAGTCAAATCTGCTTCCAATATCAATAAAGAGAAAATTGAATTTCTTTCAGTTAAACTGATACCAACCGATCAGATTAAAGTTGGTGTTGAATCCCGCTTGACTTTCCGCTTTACGGAGAGAATGAGGCCTGCGGTTTATCTCTCGAAGTTTAAATATGAAAGCTTACCCTCACTTTCTCTTATTTCGCCATCACAAGCGCTCGTAGATAGCGCTGCTTCAGTCGCATTTTCTTGGCAGTCACTTTCGGGATACAGTCAATACCGCTTAGAGGTATTCTTAAATGAATCACTTACAGAAACGTCTTTTAATGGTGTTATAAACGGCACAACACATTCACTGAGTTTACAGCAAGGGCTCAGGTACTGGTGGCGTGTAACGGCTCTTGCACCGGATATTTCGCTTCAGGATGTGGTTTCGGGTGTTCGGTTTTTTACAACATTTATTCAATCGCCAAGTTTTGTAAGCCCTACGCCTGCCGATCTATCAACAGACGTCCAGATTGGCAATATCATAATAGGATGGCCGGCTTTGGTAAACTTTCAAAATGCAACCGGGTTCGATTATGTCGTAAGTTTGAATAGCACCTATACAAACATTGTGTTACAAGGCAATGACGTAACCATTAATGAGATTGTGGTTCAAAATGAAAGCTTTGGTGTGATGTACTATGTTCGGCTGCGCGTTCGTTCGGCTTTTGCTGTCTCTACTTATGTTACAAGGCAATTTCAAGTTGAGCAATTTGGCGTTGCCGAGTTTCAGTCTTCAGATGATAGAATTGGAGATGGAGCAGAGCTAATTACAGAACGGTATGTTGAAATTAAACGCGATATTCGGGCAACTTCATATTCGGTTGAAACATCGGCTGTTGGGGGCTTTGGCCAACCAATCACAGAATTCTTAGTTTCAAGCCCTCCGAGTAATCAGCCAAATGTAACCCCGAAATTCTTGCTTGAATACGATCAAATAAATTCAGATTTGAACGGCAATTTTGCGATTAGAGTAACAAAAATTCGAGGTTCAAATAAGTCTGTTTCGCTAAGTAGATCACTTAAAAAAGTAACTCCATTTTCTTGGCACAATCTTACTACGCCAAGTAAAAATGTTTTTGGATTCCAAAGATTGTCAGGTCTTACGGTATCAATTGCAAATAATACGACGAATAATGTACAGGGTTATCATTCGAGTAATTCTCGTTTAATAACAGGCGTTAACACATCGGTATTGGCGTCTCTTGCAAAAGTAGGTGAGTTTGTTTCTTTTCAAGCTGGAGGTACAACGCCGCGCTTGGTTGTGTGGAATGATAACGGTGCCGGAAATCAAATTATAGTTGAAGGAACAGAAATTACCACTGCCGCCGCCGGATTCAATGTTTATTTTTATTCTTTAACAAATGACACTTTTTCGCTTTCACAATCTACCATATCTCAACAGCCGAGACGCAGATTAATCACGGCAGGTCTAAGCGGTTTTAATCCTAACGCTCAATTCTATCTTTCAGAACACTCAGGGAATAATCAAAATCTTTCAAATACAAGTACATCGCTTTCGTTTAACAAAGGGAAAAAAGCAGCTTTAGTTTTAATGATTGCTTCTATTTCGAGTTTTGGAAGTAGTTCTTTAACAACATTATTTGAGCACGTTAAAACAAATGGTTCTAATGTAACGGTTTTGGATTACTCGATACTTGTAAATGGCAGTGCAAGACTTATAATGAGAAAGGATGCGAACACAACAGAATCATTTAAAACTTTAGAAAGTAGCCCATCTCAATTACTTACTGCATCTCATAATCTTAAGACATTTGTGTTTGGTTTTGATATTAGTAGAATAGGTGTAAAATTGATTAATAGAGTGAATGGCGTCAATTTGACAAGTTCAACTGGTGATGTTGAAGGGCTTAGCGGTGTGTCTGATAACTCTCAGAATTTCAGATTATCACTTGGCGGAGATAACGCTACGACTTTTGGTGCAAATTCTGTAAAGCAAATTGCTGAATGCTTTATTGTTGAAAATGATAGTTACATTTCTGATCAACTTATTACATCATTTGAAAGGTATGCAAAGGACAAATATGGTATAACTTTAGGGAGTATTAACTAATGAAGGTAAGGTTTGATAGTTACGAAGAAGCTAATGCGTACAATGAAAAAGCGTTTGAAGCTTTACTAAGGATAAGAGCTTCATTCTTTGATAACAAGCTTTTTAAGCTAACTACTAATTCAATTGAGGATATTTCAAATCTAACTCAATCGGAGCTATGCGCATTTCATGAAGGTAAGAGGGTTTTCCCGCTTTTGGGTTATCAAAATGGAAAGCTGAATAAGTATGAAGGTTTTACGGAGTATTGGGATACTGTAATTGAAGTGGACGGAAAATTCGAAGTAAATTTTTTTGAAGAATGAACACATCAGAAAACTTCATCCCTATCACGCGCATCTTGCTTGCGCTTACCTACCAAGGCTCGGTTATTTCTTTTGATTTTACAGACACATTGCAAAACGCTTTTTACAGAAAGGAAGCTTTACTCCATACAACCCCAAGCGGTTCATCAAGCTCTGGTCATTTCAAGGAGTTTATAAACTTTGAACTACCCAAAGCCACACACAAGAATTTTTCAGTCTTAAACCTTTCTCTTTCTCATATTACGGCAACGGTTTACTTTGATGCTGAAACCTCAGGTAACAACAACATTGTCTTTGATGACCTTACGATCTCTTCTTTAACTCATAAGAATGAGGAAGGAGAGTCACTTCTTTCTGTTGAGCTTTCACGTGTAATTGACGGTGATGGAACGCCCATTGCCGGAGACATCGTTTGGATTCGTCGTGAGATTGTCAATGGGCAAACCACAACCTTTGAAGATATAAAGCTCAAAGCCGTTGAATTAAATGACGGAATAGAATTTGATCAGAGCCCGTTTGAATCCCTTTCAAGAACGAGGTATCGGCGAGTGCGCGGTTTTCGCCGCACCTTCCGGATTAAGTTCGCACCCCTGGAAGGTTCTAAGCGACTCGGTTTAGGCCGATCTCTTGAGGCGGCTCTACTTCAGCAAACGATACTTGTAAAAGCGTGGAATATATTCGCGGAAAGCGAAACGATTGATTACAACTACCTTACTCCGGGATCCAGTGGATTTCGGCGCCTTTTAATTGAAAATGATGATATTGAAAAGGAATCCGTCATTGAAAAGCTTGTTACTGGCAAAGGGTTTACCTTGAGTTTTGTAGATGCTTCTATACAAACTTCTTCTTTAAGCTCTTACAATGCGCCTACCTTAATTTATTCAAATCCCACTGTTACCTTAACCACTAACCTTGAAGGGGTTGAATGCCGATTTTTTGTGCTCGATGATTTGGTGTGGAAGCGTTTTACTACACCATTGGGGTATGTTGCAAAAACGGAATCTAACGGTGCTTATAGTTTTTCTTCGCCATTAGGAACAAGTATCACTAAGCTTAAAGCAGTAACAGCTCTTGGGACAGATGTAAAGGAGGTGACGATTAATGTTTAGCGTAACTCAAATAGAAGGCCCAGCTTTTTTTTCAATGGGGTTTGCAAGTGAAGTTGTTTTTGATGTCAGGGAAAACGGGGTTGTAATTCCTCCGGCATTTTTACCCGGACCGTATCCTGAGGTTACGGTCGTCTCTAAACCCGGTTGGATTTCATTTTTTCAGCCTTCTCCGGGTTCTCTCCTCGATACGTACTATGATGTCTCTTTTTTCTCCCTTACAGGAACTCCTCCCTATTCAACAGATTCTACTTTTACTGTTGTTGTAAATGTGAGTTTTGATGGAGATGATGAAGATATTACGCTTCAATTCTCGCTTAAATCAACAAGGCTTACGGCTTCTATTCCTAAGAACGGGAATACCGTGACAGCTGAATTGCGCTTTAAGATTAATACCGGTATCACTGGGGCGGTTAACTCTCAAAACTTGTTTGAGTTATTAGAATGGAAAGGTATTGCTGAAAGGGAGTATGGAAAGAATACCGCTAAACCTGAGCCGACGCCTTTTTTATTTCTCTCAACACTTCGCATAGAGCTTGAGTCACTTTTGAATACGAAAGAGGTTTCACGTGAGCTTTCTAATGCCTTTAAGATTATTGAAAGCGTTGTTTATGTAATCAATGGTCAGGTGATATTTGAAGGTAATTTGACACTTGAATTCAGCTCACAGAAAAATCTTTCCTTAACCCTTCAATTTGAGAATGGTATTCGCCGTAAACTCGATCGCCGGGTCAGAGATAGTGAAGGCAATATACTTTCTTTGCAACCCTTTAATCTGCCTCCTGTTACGGCGAATGGTGGGAGAGAATACTTGCAGTTAAAACCTTTGTTTGAAAACCTGCTCTCATATTTAGTCGGTAGATCAATTACAATTCCTTCAGGGCTTTTCTATAACCAATTTGGCCGAGTTGAAGCATCATATTCAGGCCTTGTAGTTAACCTCGCATTTAACAATAACGATTCTTACTTCCTTTATCACGGCCCAAACTTTGAGCCTCATTGGGCTTATGGTTGTGAGACAATTGAAGATGTTCTCAATTACCTTTGCGCCATTCTGGGTCTCACTGTTGGATTCGATACTGATGGCCAATTCTTTTTGAAGTCCAAAGTTTTGACTACCCCAATTGCCATTAACGAGAATTTATTGGAAGTCGAATTCGCGAAAGAGTATGTCACAAAAGCGAGATCGATTGCCATTGAGGGTATTTCTGTTGTGCTTGATTCAAATAATTTGGTTGTATCAGTGGATAAAAGATTGGCTTTTGGTAATGGCGGATCATATCCTCGTACTGTAGCGTTTTTTAATGGGGATTACTCAAGTGTTCCGAACGTATTATACGACGGCGGCTTATTTGGAGAATTGCAACATCAAGAGTTTACCGAAGAGATTACTATAAAAACCCCATTTCAATTGAAATTTCAAGTTCCCGGCCACAATGCAGACATTGGCCTTCAGTATAACAGATATAGAGAGTGTTCTGTGAACGTCGATAATGGCGGATTGATTAGCGGGATTATTGCTTATAGAGTTGATACAGTGCCTTTATCTCTACCTAGAATCATTTTCGAGCAATATCTCAATCAAGAGAGACCTCGTATTTCAGTAACGCTTAACGCGAAGTCGCAATCGTTTTTATTTAGGGAAGTTTACCAAGCTGGTGACTCTGAATTTGCTGCAAACGGAACAAATTTTAATCTAATCTACGCTCGCATTGATGATGCAAATGACGAGATGAAAATCAAACTCATTGAATTCTGATGACAAAGGAAATAACTGCTTCTTTACTTAATGCTCCGATTTTAGTAGGAGAAAAATCCTATTTAATGCAATCGCCAACGGTAGATCGCCTTGCGGTCTTTATGTCTCACTTACGCATCGATGACATTTCTCAGTTCAATTCAGCTGAGGTGAACGCTCGTTTAACTTTGTGCTTTGACGGTGATAAACAAAAGTCAGCTGATTTCTTGAATGGGCTTATCGTTGGGCAAACACCAGTTGAACCCGATGAAATTGATGGTGTTCTTCTTAGAGAAGTTGCTGTATTTTTTTTTATGCTGTGTGCAGAGAAATCGAATCTACTCGAGTATTACAGAAGAAGTATGAGAAAATTAGTCGGGCAATTGGACGCGCTTTTGAATCAGCTTACGGTTACAACGAAAAGGAAGTCCAAATCAAAAGCGTCAAAGAGCAGGCGTGGGAAGAACTCTCGCAGGTAGAGAAACTTTATGTTTTGAGTGGGGAATTTGATGAGATGAAGATTTCTGAAGTTTTGAAAAGGGGTTTTTATAAACGCATCAAATCCCTATTAGAGGGTGGTTGAATTATTAGAAACCTCTACGGATTTTCCTTAGTTCTTCAGTGGTGTCTTCATTCTTATCATTTAAGAAGCGATACAAAAAATAAACCAATAAAATGGGAGTAGTTAAGAAGAAAAAAAATATACCTAAAGCGGGAAATATTACAACCGCAAAAATCATTAAGACCCAAAGAAAAGGATTGTTTTGCATATGAAAGAAGCTAAAGTTAAAATTGGAATAGATGCAAGCAGTTCGAGCGCATCAACCGCGTTAAAGCAACTTAGCAAAGATTTTGATGTATTGAAAACGAAAATTTCCTCGCTTTCGATGCCAACAACCGATTTTAATGAGTTGCAAAACAAATTTCAAACCATTCATAAAAGTTTAAGTGAAATAAGCAATCAATCAGGTAAAACAAATGTATCAATGATAGACTTAGCAGCCTCTGCGGCTACTGTTGGTGCCACGATAACCGGTTTGCTTCAACATTATCAAGGTCTTATTGCTATCTCTCGTGAGTATGAAATGGCTGCAAGGAAATTGGAAGCATCCTCAAAGCTAACGGGTGTTTCTTTTGGTTTATTGGAAGATACTGCTTCCACAGCTGAGAAAAGGTTTTCTTTGAGTCGCAAGGAGGCAAATGAACTAACAGCTTCAATTTCAAAGTTAGCCTCAAAAGCAGGTGAAGCCGCGAAAATCAACGAGTTATTTGGCCGTGTCCTTGACCTTTCCGCAGCTCAAGGTTATAACGCTGAGCAGGCGATGGTTGCTCTTAGTCAGGCTATTCTTGGTATTGATGAAGGAACAGATAAGTTCTTTCAAAAAAATCCATCGACAATATATTCGGAGTATGCTGCCCAAATAAAGAAGAGCGCTGGCGCTTTAACTGATCAAGAGAAGGCTCAAGCTTTGGTAAATGAGTTTATGACACAAGGAGAAAAGGTGAATGGCCAATACTCGTTATCTCTTCAGACTGCCGCGGGTAAACAGAAACAGTTTTCAGTCGAAGTTGAGAAGTTTTCCGCCCAAGCAGGTAAAGAATTTGACGTGACTTTAGGGAGAATTCTTGGAGTGATTAATCCTCTTATGTTAGCTATAAATCAAGCCCCTGATTCACTTAAAACTTTTGCATCTTCGGTTATTATACTGACTGGTTCAATCTATGCGTTAAATTTAGCTCTAACTAGTTTGAGAGCCGCAATGGCGGCAAGTGGTGTCGGCTTGATTCCATTGGCCATTGGTTCGGCTGGTTCAGCAATTATTGCTTTAGCCGGTTCTTATTCAAAGCTTTCATCGGAAATGGAACAAGTTGAAAGGATTTCAAATTTAACAGGTAAATCTTACGATGTCGAATTAGCGCGACTAAAAGAGAAGCAACCTGTTCTAGCCGATATTGTAGAGAAAACTAGGCAATTGGCTGATGCAAAAGAAAGATTAAAAAAAATAGAGGATGGCGAAGCGGTTGGATCGGTGAAAGAAGAACAAAAAAACATTTCAGACCTTGAAGCCGGAATTTTAAAGGGTAAGGATTCGGTTGATCGCATTAGAATATTAAAAGAGAGTAAGTCTTCGAAAGAAAAGGAAATCTCTGAATACCAGCAATCTGTAAATCTTAATAAAAGCAAACTTCTTTCAGACGGACTCTCTCAATCTGAAAAAGAAGAACTTAATGGAAAAATTAATAATGCAAATTACTTCATTTCCCTAATTGCTAGAAATATTCAAGATATTGACAGAGAGATTACCTCGCTTACTCCCAAAAGAAAAATGGTTTCTAAAGAACTCCTTGTAGAGTCAACTGTCGAACCTTCAGTTTTAGAAAAAATTGATGAGGAAATTCGAGAATTGACAAGGAAACAGGAGAAAGAGACTTCGCCGAAATCAAGTAGAGCGATTCGTAATAGAGGTCTTTTGCTTAATGCAATCCAAAAGAGACAAAAACTCCGGCAGGTTTTAGGTTTAGAAACGCCTTCTCAAAAGAAGGATTCAACTATTTCAATTAAAGCTGCATTTGATACAAGTGATTTTGATGAACAAGCTTGGATTGAATTGCAATTGGGGTATGATGTAAAGGAAGTTCAGGAAAGGCTTCGAAATAGAATGCAAATTTCTGATGCTTTTAAGAGAGTGGATAAAAGTCAAGCCTCTAGTGATTATCGGTATTCCTTTAATCGATCTTTACAGTCATCATCCTCCAGACTTGATTTTTCGGCTGTTACTGGATTAAGAGATAAAGAGCTTCAACGAGCTGATGAAGCCAAGCGAAATGAAGATGTTGAAACATACAGGGAGGCTCTTAACCTCGCGCGAGAAGCATCTCAAGAACTTGTTAATATGTCTGACCGTATTTCTCAGAACTCTGAGCAGATTAAGCTTGTCTTTTCAGACATTGCATTGAGTTTCGGGGATTCAATTTCTAATGAATTATTCCGTACAGGCACCATAGCCAAAATGCAATTAGGCAATGCTCTTGGTCAGGTCGCGTCAAACTTTGGCCAAAGGCTATTGGCTGAACTTATCCAAAGGGGTATTTTGAAGCTTTTAACAATGATGGTTGGCGGCCCTCTTCCAGTTGCTGGCGGATTAATTTCGGCTTTAGGTTTTTCTGAAGGCGGTCGTCCGCCTTATGGCAGAGTTTCTATTGTTGGAGAGAAGGGGCCTGAATTGCTTGTTGGGGGTTCAAATTCGCGTGTGGTTTCTAATAAAAATGCATCTTATGAGCTTCCTAAGATACTGGGTTCATTAATGCCTCAAGGTTCGTCTATTTCATTCGATTCAGAACCGTTGCTTGATGAGTTGCGGAGTACAAGAAAAGCTATACAGAGAAAGTCTTTTAATGCAGAGCTTGATGGTGTAGAATTAAACCGTCTTTTAGACCGCCGTAAAGGCCTTGAAAACCTTCGATAAGCTTTCTCAAACTATTAAAGCGAATTTCTCAAACTTTTTTGTCCGTAAAACTTGCAAATAAGAAAATCGCGTTTTATCTTTGTATTAACGATGACAAATACTTCACGCCTTGTGAAGTATGAGGTGTGGATGGGGGACGCACCTCGTCATCTTTAGTAACAAAGCCTATACGCCTTGTATAGGTTGGTAGACGGTGTGGGGGACGTCTATCTGTTACGCCCGGCAGGCTTGCCTGCCGGTTTTTTTATTTTAAATCAAATTTTCTCCCCAATCACAGCGCTTACCATTTTCACCCTTTTGATTCCCGTCGAAACATGTCAATAAGATGATCGGAGAGTTTCGTCAAGTCAAGAATAGGGTATTGAATTACTAATGATGTTGTGATTTGACAATAATCGCGTGGATTCTGCGTTCAAGTTTGTATTTTTGCACCCTATTTTTCACAACCAACAAGTTTGTGAATCATTCCCCTTCAAAGAATGGACTAGGAAATGAATCAATCGTTTTGGTGTGGAAATCAGGAAATTTGGTCTTAACAGTGACAATTCTCGATGATTCTTTTTGAAAAGGTCGCGATCAGTGGTAAATGCGCTTTGGTCATCGGATATTGGGTTTGAATCAATCAAGCATGAATAAATTTAGAGATCTTTCAGTTGACGCGGGTTATGCAGCCTTAGAATCAGAAGTCAGAGCATTCTGGAAAAAGGCGGATATTTTTGAAAAAAGCATAACCTCTCGAGAAGGGGGAAGAGTCTTTGCCTTTTATGAAGGTCCGCCAACAGTCAATGGGAAGCCGGGGGTTCATCATGTTTTTTCAAGAACATTGAAAGATTTGATTTGCCGGTATAAAACACTGAAAGGGTTTCAAGTGCGACGTCAAGCCGGTTGGGATACCCACGGACTTCCGGTAGAAATTGCCGTTGAAAAGAAATTAGACTTGAAAAGTAAATCGAATGTAGAGAGCTTTGGCATCGCACAGTTTAATCGAGAAGCGAAAGACCTTGTATATTATCATATTGAAAACAGTCCGGAAAGTTGGGAGAAACTCACCGATCAAATGGGCTATTGGTGCGATATGGCAAATCCGTATATCACCTGTACCAATCAATACATCGAATCCGTCTGGTGGGGAATTAAACAAATCTTTGATAAAGGGCTAATTTACAAAGATTATAAAGTTGTTCCGCAAGACCCGCAATCTGAAACAGTTCTTTCGCAAGCTGAACTAAAAGACGCATATAAAACTGTCCAAGACCCAAGCGTATATGTAAAGTTTAAACGAAAAAATGCTAATGAATTCTTTTTGGTCTGGACAACAACGCCTTGGACTTTGGTTTCAAATGTCTGTCTGGCTGTTGGAAAAGAGATTGATTATGTCAAAGTTCGGGCAAAAAATGAAATCCTTATTCTGGCCAAAGAGCGGCTCGCTGTCTTGGGCGCCGCCTCTGAGGCGAATCCTATCGAGATTTTAGAAGAATTCAAAGGAGAAGCGCTTGAGCATCAAGAGTATGAGCAGCTATTACCCTATCTCAACTTTTCTCAAAAAGCGTTTTATGTTGTACTTGGTAATTTTGTTTCCACAAGCGATGGCTCAGGAATTGTTCATTGTGCGCCTGCCTTCGGTGCCGATGACTATGAAGTATCGAAAAAATATGGCCTTCCAATGGCTCAACCCATTGCACGGAATGGTCGCTTTACCAAAGAAGTCCCTGAGTTTGAAGGCGTTTTCTTTAAGGATGCCGATAAACCAATTATCGATGTACTAAAGAAAGACGGCAAACTATTTAAGAGAGAAACCTACTTACACGAATATCCATTCTCTCCGCGTTACGGTGTACCGGTTATTTACTATGCTCGCGATTCTTGGTATATCCGAACGACTGAAATCGCCTCTAAAATGATTGCACTCAATCAAGAAATCAATTGGGTTCCTCCCGAAATCGGAACGGGTCGATTTGGAAATTGGCTTGAGGAAAATCGCGATTGGGCAATAAGCCGTGAGCGATTTTGGGGAACCCCACTGCCGATTTGGGTCAGTGACGATTTCAAAGCCGGTGATGATTACAAGTCGGGCAAAATGCTTTGCATCGGTTCAATTGCTGAACTCCGCGAAGGATTCATTGATCTCAACGGAACGCCGGTTCAGTTAGGAAAAGCATTGGACGAAAATTTGGTTAAGCTTGATCTTCACCGCCCCTTTGTCGATAAAATTTATTTCATAAAAGACGGGAAAAGATTCACACGAACCATTGAGCTTATTGATGTATGGATTGACTCCGGTTCAATGCCTTGGGCGCAATTTCATTATCCCTTTGAAAATAAAGAGCGATTTGAATCGCATTATCCGGCTGATTATATCGCGGAGGGAATCGATCAAACTCGAGGTTGGTTTTATACTTTACATGCGCTTTCCGCTATGATTTTTGGGGGTGTCGCTTATAAAAATTTAATCGTCAATGGACATCTTTTAGATAAAAACGGTGAAAAGATGTCGAAATCAAAGGGAAATGTGGTTGATCCTTTTTTGATGATGGATAAATACGGTGCCGATACACTCCGGTGGTATTTGGTTTCAATGAGCCCACCGCATCTTTCAAAGAAGTTTAATGAAGAGGAACTCGCTGAAGCCCAAAGGAAATTTTTCCGAGCATTTATTGAGAGCTACAAGTTTTTTGCGCTTTATGCCAATGTGGATCAATTTTCTTATCAAATGCCGAGAATTTCGGTTGATTCACGAACGGAACTTGACCGATGGGTACTTTCTTCGCTCAATTCACTTATTCGCTCAGTAGATAAAGCAATGGCAGCGTATGATGTCACTGCTGCGTCAAGATTTATCGAAGATTTTACGGTGAACCAACTCTCGAACTGGTATATTCGCCGCTCAAGAAGGCGTTTTTGGAAGGGTGGATCGCTTGAAGAAGGCGGGGTTGATAAAATTTCGGCGTATCAAACTTTATATGAGTGCTTAATTGTGCTTGCCAAATTAGCATCACCTTTTTGCCCAATGATAGCGGATGAGATTTATCTTAATCTAAACCAATTAACCGGTTTAGAGCCGTTTGAATCGGTGCATTTATCTTTTTTTCCAACGGTTGAAGAAACTGCAATTGATTTAGAGTTGGAAGCAAGAATGAAGCGAGCGCAAGTGATTTGCTCATTAGGTCTTGGGCTTAGGAAACGCGCTGAAATTAGAGTTCGACAGCCTTTGCGCCGAATCTTAGTTCCGATTACAGAAAGCAAAGTTCGAAGAGAAATTGAAAAGGTCAAGGAATTAATTTTGGAGGAACTCAATATTCGCACAATTGAGTATGTGGATGATGATTCTGGAATTGTAAGCAAAAAAGTAAAGCCCAATTTTAAGACACTTGGTAAAAAATTTGGGAAAGAGGTTAATGCTGTTGCGAATCTTTTGCGTAGTTTAGCGGCTAATCAAATTTCAACATTGGAGCGAGAAGGCCTATTAAGGCTTGATCTTTCTGGAAAGGAGATTGAAATCTCGCTTGAGGATGCCGAGGTATTACATGAAGATCTTGAAGGCTGGCTTGTTGCTTCAGATGACCAATCGAAAACCACGATTGCGCTTGATACCGATTTAGATTCGGAATTGATTTTAGAAGGTTTGGCCCGAGAGGTTGTAAATCGAATTCAAAATTTGAGAAAAGAATTGTCTCTTGATATCACCGATCGAATTGTGCTTTATTTAGAAGCAGGGCTAAAGATCAAAGAAGCGATAGAAAAGAACAAGCCATATGTGATGCATGAAACATTAGCTTCCGAAATAGTTTATGAAATTAACGGTCATCAAAGTGTTCGTAAAGAAGAAATTATTGGGGAAGAGAATTGCATTATCGCTGTTGTAAAGATTTAGTAAAGAAGTTCACTGAGTTAAAACTGCTCAAATTTTTGTTGTTCTTTAGTCTATTAGAATTTTTTTATTTGTACCGGATCACATGATTAAGAAAATTACAAAGGCTGTAAAGAAATCGGCCGCCCCGAAGAAAAAAATGGCTGCTAAGGCTTCGAAGACAAGCACCAAACTTGGCGCTAAGGTTGTAAAGGTCGTTTCTAAAGCGGTTGTAAGCGAAAAGGGTAAAGTCGCAAAAAAAACTGATAAACCGCTTGGGAAGTTAAGCGGATTGGTAAAGGTTACGGCTGAAAAGAAATCCGGTAAAATTGCTACCAAAAGCAAAGGTAAAGTTGTTGTAAAAACATCATCCCGCCCCGCCGAACGAACGGCAGCGGTCAATGGAATTTCAAAACCTGCTCCACAAAAACTCACGAAATCTCCGCTTACAAAAGACGATTTGAGGCATTTTGAAAAAGTTTTACTTCAAAAAAGAAGTGAAGTCTTGAGGGATTTAGAAATTATGCGCTCTATGCTTGACGAAGCAAACAGCGAAGATTCAAACTCAAGTTACTCGATGCATATGGCTGACCACGGTACGGAAACGATGGATAAAGAACAGCATTTTATGTTTATCCAGCGGGATGAAAAGTACCTCAGTTATATTGATAAAGCGCTTGAAAGAATCAAACACGGAACATACGGTATTTGCTCCGTTTCAGGGTTACCAATTCCGAGAGAAAGGTTAGAAGCCGTTCCTCACACAACTGTTCGCATTGAGTACAAAAACAAACGATAAATCCTTTTTGATTCGAGATTGATTTAAGCATTAATTTTTCTGTGCTAACCTGATTTTTTTGATAAAGGGCGATTTTCGCCCTTTATTGTTACTGCCTTTGAAGGGTTCAAAAATTCAGATGATTTTGTGAACCAAATTTGAAGAGGCGCGAGGTTTTTACTATATTGAAAGTTCAATTGCGCGATTTTGCCCTTTTTCGGGGATGAACCGCGCATTGCTATTAAAAGCCGCTTGAGCCTTTCTTTGCTGTTTGTAAAATTACCCATCGTAATATAAACGAATGTTGGACGCACGACGACCTGATAACACCGAATTTGGCTATGATGATAGTGAGGGTGTGGTTAATGTGCGCAAATACACGCCTACCAAGCCGTCGAATTCCGCTTCAACAACATTATCTCAACATCAACCGCCTCCGAAAATTAGTTCAAGGGTTGAGCTTGAGCATTTTCCTGATGAGCCCTCAAAAACTGAAATCAGTTCAGCACAAAACCATACAGAAATAGAACAAGAGCTCAACGCACAAATTGCCGATATCATTAGTACGGTCAAAGAAGCCATAGGCGCAAGAACGGCTGCTTTTTACTGGGCAAGTGCGAGTCGGAAAAGGTTTATTTATGCCGCACACGCGACCGATGAAAAGCGATTTACGACTGAAGTGAAACTTGATTACGATGACCGAGATATTATGTCTGAGGTGGTTAGAAAACGAAATCCGGTGCTTTACAGCGAGATCACCACTGAAGATGAGCCAATGTTTATTCGTTATTATACAGAGCTGACCGGTACAAAGGCATTTGCTGGTGTCCCCGTTGTAATGAAAAATTCGGTGTGCGGAGTCATCATTGCGGATAGTGATAAAATTGAAGCATTTGAACCAAAGCATATTCGTGTATTGCTTCGATTTGCAAAAATTTGTGCCGCTAGCATCGATACTCATGCTACGAAATACAGCAACTTAGAATCTTTGCGATTCATTGAGCCGTCAATTCAATTGATGCGAAAGCTTCATAAAGAGCAAAGCCTTGACAGCATCATCGAATACTTCTGCATTTCCATAAAGCAAGCGCTCGATTTTGATCATCTTTCGCTTGCGCTCTTAAATGCTAAGTCAGAATTTGTGGTTAAGAAAACGGTAAGCAAAGCGCGATATGTTCCGGAAGGTGCTGTCATTGATTTGGAAACATCCGCCGTGGGCATTTCGCTGATGAATGGTGAAGAGGGAACTATTGACGATCTCTCTCAACTTGCAGTAACATCACGATTTTTTAGCGGAGATATGGAACTTCCGATGAATGGCTCGATGCTCATTTTACCAATTCGAATCGGTGAAATGTGTTCCGGCGCTGTGGTACTTGAAGTTGGGGAAAAGAATTATTTCAATCAGGATAATTTTTCGAAAGCACGATTTTTCGTTCAATCACTCGCTTTTTCACTTCAAACCATTCTTCTCCGAGATCGCTTGAAACATGCGACGCCTCAAGATGAAGAAACCGGTGCACTGACTCAATCGGCGTTTCACCGCATTCTGCGTTTAGAAGTGAATCGATGCAAACGCAATGAAAGCAAGATTACTTTTGTGATGCTTCAGTTTGATGATGCGGAAGGTTTAGAAAGGCGTTACGGAGGGAAGGGGTTGCTTTCGCTGATGAAATCAACGATGCGGCTGTTAGAAAATAATGTCCGCAATTATGACAGTGTCGGGCGACTTGGGCCGTTAAGATTTGGGATTTGCCTTTATGGGATGTCGGCACATAACGGGAGATTTTGGTGTGAAAAGATTCGCGAACAAATTTTAGACGAAACATTCAGAACTGAAGATGAATACAAAACCATTTTAGCCACGCCGAGTATTGGTCTATCTAGTTATGAATTTGATATTCGATCAAAAGATACGGGAGAAGACTTAGCTTCAATGATTTTTTCAGGTGCGGAACGAGCTTTGGAATTGGCGGTAAAGTCGGGCGGAAATGTTGTTAAAGCTTTTTAAGATGAAGGTATGACACTCGGTAAGGTAATTGGGACAATCTGGGCTACGCGCAAAGATGAAGGTTTAGTGGGAATGAAATTGCAGATTGTTCGACAAGTTGGGCTCGATTTGCAACCGAAAGACAATTTTATTGTTGCTGTAGATTCGGTTGGGGCGGGCGTTGGTGAAATTGTTCTTATCGCGAGTGGAAGTTCTGCGCGTTTAACGGAGCAAACCAAAAATAAACCGGTCGATGCCGTGATAATGGCGATTGTCGATAAACTGGATGTGGCGGATTAATTAAATACTCATTGTTTTCAGCTTTATTTTTTGCGTAAATCCCGAGTTTTGAATCAATTGAGCACTCAAATCTTGATGCTCAAACTTAAAAAGGGTGATGAAACGAAAAAGGTCGAGAAATGAATTTTGGAATGGTTATTGGTTCGGTGTGGGCAACACGCAAAGATGAATCTCTTGAAGGAGAATTTTTAAAAGTTATTCAGCCAATAACAGCCTCCAAAGAAAAGCAAGGGATGCCTTTAATTGCTTGCGATTCAATTGGAGCGGGCAATGGTGAAATTATATTATTTACAACTTCGACAGAAGCGGCAATTCCGCTTAAGTATCGAAAAAATAGAGCAATGGTTGCAACTGACGCCACAATTGTGGGAATTGTGGATCGCATAGACACCGTGAGTGTTTCAATATCCTAAGCTCTTGTTCTTTGTTTTGTGCAATAGATTCCTGCAAGACAGGATAAGTTCTTTATAACCAAAAAAAAATTGGAGAGTCAGTAACCTTATGGCGATGCGTCAATTAAAAATTAGCCGTCAGATTACGAATCGCGAAAGCGCTTCGCTCGACCGCTATTTACAAGAGATTGGGAAATTTGATCTCTTAACCCCACAGGATGAAATCGATCTGACAAGAAAGATAAAAAAAGGTGATGGAAAGCCGGTCGATACCCGCGAATACAAGGAAGGTCGGCGGTCGCTTGAGAAACTAATCAAAGCGAATCTTCGATTTGTTGTCTCAGTTGCAAAGCAATATCAAAATCAAGGTCTATCACTTGGCGATTTAATCAACGAAGGAAATTTAGGTCTTATCAAAGCGGCAAAGCGATTTGACGAAACGCGCGGATTCAAGTTCATTTCATATGCGGTGTGGTGGATTCGCCAATCAATTTTGCAAGCTTTGGCAGAGCAGTCACGTATTGTGCGGTTGCCTTTGAACCGCGTGGGGACGTTGAATAAAATCGGTAAAGCATTCAGCCAATTAGAACAAGAATATGAGCGTGACCCAAGCACTGAAGAACTTGCCAAAGTGCTCGAAATGAATGAAGGGGAAATCAATGATACGCTTAAGATTGCGGGTCGTCATATTTCTGTTGATGCGCCGTTTGCGCAAGGAGATGATAATCGGCTTTTGGATGTGCTTCAAAACGACTCCGCACGCCCCGATCACAGGCTGATACAAGAATCGCTGCAAGTTGAGGTGGAGCGTTCACTCTCGGCTCTTACTGCTCGAGAAGCCGAAGTAATTCGCGCTTACTTCGGAATCGGGATGGACAATCCATTAACGCTTGAAGAAATTGGAGAGAAGTTTAAGTTGACCCGTGAGCGAGTTCGTCAAATTAAAGAAAAAGCGATTCGACGGCTAAGACACTCACAGTATCACAGTGTTTTGAAAGAATACATAGGCGGCTAAAAATCAGTAAACAGTTCAAAAATACACATCATGCGATGTGTATTTTTGCTTTTAAACCAAACCAAACCGTGAAGAGAACAAGACTTGCAGTTTTTTGTTCAGGTGCAGGAAGCAACTTTAAGGTGCTATTTCAAAAAGCAAAAGAAAAAAAATTGCCATTTGAATTTATAGTGTGTGTTTCAAACAATTCTCAGTGCGGAGCAATGCAGTTTGCGCGAGAGCAGGGAATTCATACCATTCACCTTTCTTCAAAAACGCACCCCGACCCAAAGGAATTCAATCGTGCATTGATTTCAAAATTGTCCGAACTTCAAATTGATCTGATTCTTCTGGCCGGTTATATGAAGAAAATTACTCCTGAATTGGTCAAAGAATTTCCAAAACGCATCTTAAATATTCATCCATCCCTGCTGCCAAAATTTGGGGGAGAAGGGCTCTATGGATTGAAAGTTCATGAAGCTGTCATTTCTGCAGGCGAAAAAGAAAGCGGTGCAACGGTTCATTTTGTTGATAACGATTATGATACAGGAGAAATAATTTTGCAAGAAAAGGTCAATGTCGAGTTGACGGATACGCCGGAAAGTCTTGCGGAAAGAGTTCTTAAAGTTGAGCATCGCATATATATTCAAGCTCTTGAAAAAGTAACACTTCATCAATAGAGAAATCTCTGAAATAAAATTCCGATTCGAAGCTTGAAACTTTTTCTCGAAAAGGAATCTCCTATATTTATCACACAATTAAATTCAACAAAGTATGCAGTTATCGACACTTGACTATTTCGTTTTTGGGTTTTACTTCTTAGTCATCATTGGCGCCGGGCTTGCGGTTTTGAAGTTTAAGAAAAACGAAAACAGCGAAGATTATTTTCTTGCAGGGCGGTCATTGCCGTGGTGGGTGATTGGATCTTCACTTATCGCCTCAAATATTTCTGCAGAGCAATTTATTGGCATGTCGGGCAGTGGGTTTGCATCAGGACTCGCCATTGCTTCCTATGAATGGCTTGCGGCTGTTACGCTTTTGATTGTTGGAAAATATTTTCTCCCCATCTTCCTCGAAAAGAAGATTTACACGATGCCTGAATTTTTAGAGTTACGATTTGATCACACGGTTCGCACAGGACTGGCTGGATTTTGGCTGATGGTGTATGTATTTGTGAATCTTACCAGCGTGATGTATTTGGGTGCGCTCACGATGCAAACAGTTTTAGGAATAGATTTAATGATGGGAATCATTGGACTTGCCTTGCTTTCAGCGCTTTATACCATCTATGGCGGGCTCGCGATTGCAGCGTGGACTGATGCAATTCAAGTAGTGTTTCTTGTTTCGGGTGGATTGCTGATTACGCTCATTGGTTTAAACACTTTAGGTGACGGGAGCATTATATTTGGTTTTGGAAAACTTTTAGAATCTGCACCTGAGAAATTTCATATGGTGCTTGAAGCCAACCATCCAGAATTGCCTTGGATTGGTGTGTTTATTGGAGGGATGTGGATGGCTAATATCGGATATTGGGGGTGCAATCAATACATCACACAAAGAACACTTGCCGCCAAAAGCCTGAAGGAGGCTCAAAAAGGGATTATCCTTGCTGCGGTATTAAAAATTATTATGCCGCTTATTGTAGTGTTGCCCGGTATCATAGCATTTGCACTTTATGGCAATACAATTGCTAAGCCCGACGAAGCGTTTCCAACTTTGGTAAAAAATCTTGCGCCTTCAGGGGCCGTTGGGTTAATTTTTGCCGCATTGATTGCTGCAATCGTCTCTTCACTCAATTCGATGACAAACAGTGCGGCAACGCTTTTTACAATTGACATTTACAAATCAAACTTTAAGAAGGACGCAAGTGAAAAGGAATTGGTTTGGATTGGCCGAGTGGTAAGTGCGTCTGTTCTTTTAATTGCCATCGTAATGGCTCCGCAGTTAAAAAATCTATCACAAGCCTTTCAGTTCATACAAGAGTACACTGGCTTTGTAACACCGGGCGTTGTGGTGATTTTCCTTTTTGGATTGTTTTGGAAAAAGGCCACTTCCAGCTCTGCTCGGTGGGCGGCATTGCTTACCATTCCGTTATCGCTTGGATTTAAAATTCTTTTCCCTGAATTAGCCTTTTTGAACCGAATGGGAATTGTGTTTTTAGCCTTAGCAATTGTCATTGTGATGATCACGCTTCTTGAAAAAAGGGGAAATGATGAAAAAGCCATACGAATCAATCCTCAAACATTCAATACAGACGGGGTTTTTAACATCAGCGCATTACTGGTGCTTGGGGTAATCGGCGCGCTCTATTTGTACTTTTGGTAAAAGAAGTTAAGCGATGAACCGAAACGACTACTTAATTTCTGAAAAGTTAAAATCTCCGGGTTTAATTCTTCAAGCGCTAAAGCGTTTGCAGAGCGAAGTTCGCAAAGAAGGAAGAAAACAATTTAATGAATGGAAACCAACCATTCATCGAAAGGAATTTGAATTCAGCGCGAAAAATTTTGCAGAATATTTAGCGCTTCGCAGAAGAGATTTGCGTCATCTTCAAGCAGCGCTTATCCCCTTAGGCCTTTCCTCATTAGGGAGAAGTGAAGCGCGGGTAATGCCAAATCTTGAAGCGGTTATCGCGGCACTTTCTGCAATGATTTCAAAGGCTAATGCGCTAACTGCCCCAAAGCAAGAAGATTTTCTAAAAGGAAGTTTAAGGCTTGAAGCCAATGCCGACGACATTCTTGGTAAGGCACCGGATCGCAGGAATGTGAGAATGATGATTACGCTCCCATCCGACGCAGCTAAAAACTATTCATTGGTTTCCAAACTTCTTGAAAAGGGGATGAATATTGCTCGTATAAACTGCGCACATGATTCAGAGGAAGAATGGAGCAAAATGATTGCGCATATACGCCGTGCTGAGAAATCGCTTGGGCTCACTTGCAAAATTTTTATGGATTTAGGTGGACCGAAAGTGAGAACAGGAGAAATCGTTGATAAACGAACGCGTGATAAGGGTAAACAGGATGTCATCGCGAAAGGAGAACTTATATTTCTATATGGGAATAAACCAAGAGCTAAGAACAATGAAACCCTGCAAGTGGCATGTGCAATCCCCGAAATCTTGCCCTCGATTGGAGTAGGTCATCAAGTGTGGATTGATGATGGTCATATTGGAAGTGTGGTTGAAGAGAAAAGGGATGAAGGTTTGATTTTACGTGTTACGAATGTAGAGGCCAAAGGAAGAAAAGTTAAATCAGATAAGGGATTAAACTTCCCCGATTCAACGCTCTCGATATCACCGTTAACCTCCAAAGATCTCAATGACCTTAATTTTATCTGCAAAAATGCAGATGCAATAAACTACTCTTTTGTGCAATCTGCAGAAGATGTGCTGGCTTTGCAAAATGAAATTTCAACACGACTTCATCAGGCAAAGCGAAACGGGAAGATTTTAAAAAAGAACAACATGTTACCGATTGGTATGATTGCCAAAATCGAAACCAAAAGAGCGGTCGAAAATCTTCCTGAAATCATTATTCAAGGTGCCGGTAATCAACCATTTGGAGTGATGATTGCTCGTGGCGATTTGGCCGTCGAAATTGGGTATCAACGAATTGCTGAAATTCAAGAAGAACTGCTGTGGTTATGTGAAGCGGCTCATGTTCCGGTCATTTGGGCGACACAAGTGCTTGAGAGTTTGGTAAAAAAAGGGATTCCATCTCGCGCTGAAATCACGGATGCCGCAATGTCGGAACGAGCCGAATGCGTCATGTTGAATAAGGGAGATTACATTCTAGAAGCGATTGAAATTTTGGACAATGTGCTCATGAGAATGGGTCAGCATCAAACCAAAAAAATGCCGCAACTTCGCGAACTCTATTCTTGGAGGAATTAACCCGAAGAGAAAATAAATCAAAACGGGCGAGTGATTTTCGCCCGTTTTTCTTTTTTGCACTTCACCTGTTACCAAGGAAGCTCACTTTCTAAATGAAGATACTTCCCATTGGGAGAGTCTTTTCCTGCAAGCGCTAAATCGACACTTGTTTTTGACCCTTCGGTGACATTCATCGGGGCGGCGTCGGTTCCCATATCAGTCTTTACCCAACCCGGGTGTGCTGCATTAACACGGATATTGGTTCCTTGAAGTTCGTGAGCCAGATGAATCGTGTACATATTTAATGCAGCTTTGGAAGTGTTATAAGCAAAAGTCTTCGTTTCATAAATCGGTGAACCGGGGGTTGCATGTAAAGTTAAAGAACCCAAAATGCTGGTAAGGTTTACAATTCGGCCGGCGTCGCTTTTGCGAATGAGTGGAAGCAAAGTATGAGTTAGATGAACAAGGCCAAAAAAATTGGTTTCAAAAGTTTCACGAAGTATTTCTTGTGAAATCGTGCTCGTCGTATTTTTTGACCAAGTGTGATCTTCAATTTGGATTCCGGCATTATTAACCAGAATATCAAGTCTTCCGTGTGAACTTTCGAGCATTGATTTGAGTGCAGAAAAGTGTGCTGGGTTGGTCATATCAAGTGGAACGAATGTTACATCAAGACCCAAGGCGCGAAGCGATTCCGCGGCTTTCTGACCTCTCGCCTCATCACGAGAGCCTAAATAAACCTTGACGCCCTTTTCTGCAAGTTGCTTGACGGTTTCTAATCCGATGCCTTTATTTGCCCCGGTAACCAATGCGATTTTTTGTGAAGACATAGTTGTAGTTCGATGAATTAAAAAAATTATTTTTTTTCTTTATCACTCTTCCCCAGCCCTATCAGCCAACCCAAGAGAAAAGAGAAAACACTAATTATTACTGAGCCAAAGCAGGCAGTCCAAAAACTTTGAACGCGAAATCCTTCAATAACTGCCGATGCAAAGTAAAGAAAAGCTCCGTTAATGATGACAATAAGCAGACCAAGCGAAAGAATCACAAGAGGCATAGAAAAGAAGAGGATAATTGGCCGAACGATTGCATTGAAGAGGCCCATCACAAAGGCTACTGCCATCGCAGCCCAAAAGTTATCAACTTCGATGCCTTTAATGAAAAGTGCAGTGATATAAATGGCCGAGGCACTAACGAGCCAATGAAGTAAGATGCGGGTCATTTAGTTTGAAAGGCTGAATCATAAATTTCTAAGAACTTGTCTGTCATATATGACTGCGTAAAATACGGATTCGTTTTATGGTATGCTTGTTCCCCAAAAGAAATACGAAGGGAGGGATTTTCGATAAGCGAGATCAAACGAGCCTCTAAAATTGAAATTGTTTCATCGTTAACCGGTGAGGCGGGAATTAGAAACCCATTCAACCCATCAGAAATGACTTCCGCAGCGCCATCAAGATTAAAAGAAACCAAGGGTTTTTTCAGTGCCATTGCTTCTTGAAACACAGTTGGAAGTCCCTCGTGCAGTGACGTGTGACATATAATATCGGAGAGCTGTAGCAACTCCACAACCCGCTCCGGAGGCACAACACCAGTTAAAATCACATGCTGGGAGAGATTATTTTTTGTGACGATTTCTTTAATCCTAGGTAAGTAATCGCCTCCCCCAACAAAAAGAAATTTTACCTCAGGATGCGATTTTACAATACTTGGGGCAGCTTGCAGAATAAACGCTTGCCCTTTCAATTCAGTAATTCGGGAGACATTGGTAATGACCACATCATTCTGATGAATACCTAAACTATTTCCGAATTTCTCGCGTAATCTTTCCTTTGAATCTAGTGAATGAGAGAAAAATTTATTTTGAATTGAATTAAACACAACCGTGTATTGCTCAGGTTTTCCAATCCCTGCAGAAAGATGAGCATTAATCATTGTTTGACATACACTGATCACTTTCGTGGTGAAACGGATCACCAACCTTTCCAAGAATATGAAAACGAATCGAAGTATAGGATGCTGAAACCGGTGAAAGGATAGTAAATGAAGAGAATGAAAAATGGTTGGAACATTGGCAATATAGGCTGCAAGCCTACCTAAAATTCCTGCTTTTGCAGTATGGGTATGAACCACATCGAAAGAGCCGCTTTTGATAAAACGAATCAGTTGAAAAAGAGTGAGGAGATCTTTAATTGGGGAAACTTCCTTTACAAAATTGGGAAGTACGGTTACCTTTAAGCCGCGAGCATTTGCTTCTTGAAACAAATCCCCTTCGGAAGAAATATTTTTTCCAGTAACAATTTCTACTTCGTACCCGCGAAGTTTTAATCCACTAGCGATATTAATCATTGAAGCCGTTGCCCCGCCGATACTAAAGACGGTAATAATCTGTAGGATTCTTTTCGGTGAAGGTGCTGCTGAATGATTGGTCATTGATTATCGAAAACGGCTTCTAAGAATTCGGCCCAATTGTTTGAACCCTGAAACAAAATCTTGTCCCAAATAAATAGATACGGGTTTCCCGTTAAATTGATTGGAAATGGATTCCCCTGTGGCAATATCAATCAGTGGCTTGAGTTGAATTTTCCCCGGATACGGGTCGCAAGTGAGAGGGGTGTAATACATACAGTTTTCAAAGTAGTAATGAGTCACTTGGCTGAACCGAGTTCGAGAAGGGTTTTTAATGGGATTGCCGCCGTGAAATAAATTCGAAGCCCAAATGAGAGCCTCGCCTTTTTTGAGGTGGAGTTCCTTTTTGGCAAAGCCTTGATGGTCAATAAATGATTCAATAAAAGACTCGTAATAGCCATAATGCTCAGGCTGCGATGAATGTTGAATGGCTCGGCCTTCACGCCCAATATCAAACATTTCATAAACCGGGAGTCGATGGCTTCCCTCATAATAGTGCAATGCGCCGTTTTCCGAATCAGTGTCTTCAAAAGCAACCCAAACGCCGCACATAAAACCACGCGGGTAACAATTAAAGTGTATGGTATCGCTATGTGTTTTTTGCTCGGTTCCAATTGGAAAATTAAGGGTCTGAAAAGGAATCGGACGGCGCTGATACAAGAGGCGTAGAACCTCCATAATTTTGGGTGCTGCAGCAATCGCTTTGATTGAGGCGTTTTTACGCCAAGCATCCATTACGCGTCGTTCAAGAATTTTTCCTTCCGAAGAAACGCAAGCTACTTTTGTCGCTTCAATTGCTGCCTCTATCGTCTTCAAATCGATTTCAGGTTGAATGACAAGAAATCCTTTTTGAGCAAACTCACGAATTAAAGAATTTTGAGAGTCATTGAGTTTTAATGCCTCAAGGGCACGGCTAAACAACGGTTCAGGTAAATCGGTGAGAGGAATATTCGGTGTAATCGGCGGCATTAATTCAACTGGCTTAGTATTTATTTAAGGAAATCATAATTCGAAGGATTGCATTATCAATAATAGAATTGCGTTTTAATTGCCGATTAAAGAGTAATCGAAATCGACCCAAAACACTGCTTTTGCCTAAGAGAAAAAGCTCGAGAAGGCGCTTGTTTTCAGGCATAAGGCGCGAACCAAAAATACTGTAAAATGTCGTTGCCTGCCCGCTTATCTTAAAAATAACACTTTTGCCATTTCTAAAACTCTTCCAATGCCGTTTCATTTTACCGATAAATGTTGATGTTGTTCCAACGACATTCGACTGATGCTGTCGGTACTTCACATAACTTTGCGGGTCATAAATCACCTTTCCAAAAGCAGAAACAACCAAGTAAATCCACCAATCATGCATAATGACTTGATCAGGCAATTGGCTCAAGATTAATTGACGCGCTGCTTGATTAATCACAACCGTACATCCGGTTGCTATGTTTTGAACCAAAGCATTATGAAATCCTACGGTATGATAAACCGGAGAAAATGCTAAGTGCGTGAGCGACTCGGAGACAATCTCAAAGCGAGAGCAATACATCGCCGGCGTATCAGATTGAATAACTTTCAGCTTAAGAATCGAGTCTTCAATTTTAAAAGGATCCCAAACATCATCTTGATCTGAAAAGGCGATATAATCGTACTCGTCAAGAGGCTTTGCGAGCAGAGAAAAAAAACTTTGAGCCGCGCCAAGATTTTGTTCTTGAAATAATGTTGTCTGAGAGTGTTCTGAAGAAAACGATTCAAGAAGGGAAAGCGTGTTATCGCTCGAGCCGTCGTCACGGATAAAAATATCAATTGGGGTATATGTTTGAGAAAGAATACTGTTCAACTGCTCAAGCAGAAACCTTTCCCCATTGTATGTCGAAAGAAGAACGGCGACTTTAGGCTTCATACAAAAGCAACGACTTAACTTTTAATTCCGAGAATGACATGATCTTGCCCACCTTTGTGAGTAAAGACAATTCGCAATTGAAGGTAATTGAAGAGTTCTTTCATTAACCCCATATCAAAGATATGATGATGTAGCCCACGATAAGTAAAATTGGCTTCGCTTCGCGCTTTGAAGGAAGCAAAATCTCCGGCTAAGGGATCGCGGGAGAGATCATGCAGAGAAAGAATTTCTTCTAAGTGTGTCATATCGGTTTCAGGCATATTCGCGGCCTCATCTTGTAATAGATGATGAAATGAAGTAACGGGGCGACGGTGGTCAAAGCAGTAATCTTTATTTGGAACAGCAACTAAAATCGCGCCTTGGGGTTTCACAACACGAATCCATTCTCTAAGGGCTTTTATCGGATTTGCAATATGCTCAAGGCAATTTGATGAAATAAGAAAATCATACGATTGCGTTGAAATATGGGTGAGATCGCTCGCTTCAGAAATAAATTGTTTCCCTTCTCGGCCGGGATGAAATTGATAAGGCTTTTCGTTGGAAAGCGCACCTTCCCACATTGTTTCGGATGAGAAATTGCAACCATCCAAACCACCTATAAGCGGGTAAATCGGAAGTGGTTCATTGGGTCGAAAGATTTGGCTTGGGCCGCCGATTTCAATTCCCGACTTTCCTTGGAAATAACCGAGATGTTCCTTGAAATTTGGCAAGATGGCTTTGCCAAATATCTTAGTTAAAATTTTTTGATAGACACCCGAAAGACCTTGATTTTTCAGCAGAAGCGAAATCCGATCAATAGAATTCATACTTTTGAAATGTTTTCAAGGAGTTTTTCAACAGAGCGCTCCCAATCAAAATTTGAAATGCATTTCAAGGCATTTTCCACGAGAGAAAAGCGAAATGAAGAATCCAATATAAGCTTTCGGATTTGAAGCGTAAGCTGATGAGGGTTTTGAATCGGAGATAAAAGCGCATTGACCCCATCTTCCGCATAAGCCGCGATTCCCCCGTGATTCGTCGATACAAGAGCCGCGCCACAAGCCATTGATTCAAGACCCGGCAATCCCCAACCTTCAAAATGTGAGGCGGTGACAAATATCATCGATTGATTGTACAGGGTTACCAAAGTTTCAAAGTCGGGTCGAAAGTGATAGTGAACCCAATTGGGCAAATCAGGTGATTTTGTGCTTCCAAAAGCCCAGATCGGAATATGTGGAAATTCGCGATGAATTTCTATAAGTGCAGCAATCGCATCACGGGTTCCCTTAAACAATTCAGGTCGAAACGGAAACCCGATGGCATTTCTCGATAAAGCATTCACGGGATTTCTTAAGCGAAAAAGAGTTAAATCAATTCCATTGGGCTGCATCGCAAAAACCCGACCTCCGGATTCTAAAATCATAGTCTCGCAAGCCGGCGAAATGGGAAGATTATGTTGCTTGCCGCGAAATGTTTGTTGCATCTGCTCCTTAAGTAACGGAGAAGCTGAACGGTACAATTCATAATCTTGGACCAAATAATAAAGGTTGCCTTTGCTTTGAGGAAAAACAGAGGCCTTTTCTGTGGTTTGCCAGTATGTTGAGATAATGACGTCGGCGCTTGAGATAAAAAGGAAATGATAAAAAGGAATCCATTTTAATTTGACTTCCGGAGAAATCTGAAACCATCCACTTGGTTGATAGGTCCCTTTTAAATGAATCAAGCGTGTCAGAAAATGTGCAAATCGCCAATGAAATGGGGCACTCATATCCGGTGTATGATAAAGCGTAACCTCATGACCGCGCTTGACCAATCGATTTGCATACTCATAAGCCACCATAATGCCGCCAATGGGAATCTCACCGCTATTGGGCAATAAAAAATGAATCTTCATTGGCGAAAAAGTTTTATCGAGAAACCAAATTGCTTTACCGCAATCGCAAACCATACGAAAACAATAACTTCTGTGATGAAGTAAATACAGGCAGTCGCGAGTCCAAAAAAGTAGGGCACAAAAATTAATGAAGAAACCAATGAGAAAATCCCCGATGCAAAAATAACTTTCGTAAAGGTGCGCTCTTGACCAATGTTTAATAGAATCTGAGTTCCGAAGATATTATCTGCAAATATGGTGAAGGGTAAAAAAGAAAGAATTCGAAGAAGTAAAGCAGCTTCTGGAATAAAATTTCCGGTTGCCAAATAGACAATCCACTCCGCAAGAGAAAATACAATTACTGAAAGAGAGAAAAAGAAAATTGACCCTCCGATTAAGACTTTTCTTAAAAATTGAAGCGCACTCTCTTTCGAATTCGAAAAAAGACGGGCAGAGTGAGGAAAAATGGCTTGTGTAATGGGCGTCGAAAGCATAACAAAAGCACGAACAATTCGCTCTGCAATGGAATACAACCCAACCTGCTCCATTGACCCAAAAAGGCCTAGAATGAATGTGTTTGAATTGTTAAACAAAGATGCCCCGGCCATTGAAAAGAAAACCACTTTCCCTTTTTGCAAGGCTTGAAAAATATCGGTCGAATTCGGTAAAATAATCGAAAGGGGTTTTAACCTAAATGAATAATAAAACCCTAAAGCGCCCGGAATAATGCTGCTTAGACTAAAAAAAAGAGACGCCAATCGAACATCCAAAGGCTCTTGAACAAAAAAAAGAATACAAACAACATATAAAACTCTACCCGATACTTGGAGCAAGGTAATGATGCGCATTTTTTCGATTCCTTGAAAAAACCAAATGGGAAAAAAAACCGACCCAACAAGTGAGAGCGAAGTCAGCAGAATGACTTCGCGATAAAGCGAAAGTTTGGGATGAAATAGAATGAGTATAATGAGCAATGCTTCGCTCATCAGGAAGAGAAGAAACTTTGTTGCAATCGTTGTCGAAAAAATTTTTGAAAGAGCGGTCGAATTTTCCCTTTGAATCGAAATCTGTTGGGTTGCCGAAAGATTAAATCCGTAGTCGGTAAGCAAAGTAAAATATTGCACGACCGATTGTGCAAAAACAAAAACACCGAAAGTTTCAGCACCTAAAACGCGCGTCAAATAGGGAAAGGTTACAAAGGGGAGTACATATCCTGCCATTTGAAGAAAGAAAAGGGCGCCTGCATTTTCGATAAGGCTTTGATATCTGACATGAAATTCAGATAATTTTTTTTGGAGGGATTTCAGATTCATAAAAAGGAGGAAAAGCATAAGGTGATGAGGATTACAGGTAAAAACTTTTTCAATGCATTCCTTCGAAATGATTGAAACAGATCTTTTATGAGCCGAAGGTGGGAGAGGAAAATTTCGAAAGGCGCGGAAAGCAACGAAAATTCCTTCATCAAAAACCGAATATACACAGGCAGATATTCAAAGAGACGATGTTGAATGTAACGGTAAACCTCAATCACTTTTGTATCGATGATATGATTTCGATGATGAGGAAAAAGAGGAAAAAAAACAGGGAGGTGATGCTTCCATTTTTCAATAAACCGAAGATGATATTTCTTCTGATCAGTATTGTAGCTGCCGAAAGAAAAATGGGTAACATCCCACTTTGTACATGCAAAAACTTGATGAGTCTTCAACACTTGCATTGAAAAATCCATATCATATAGATGAAAAAAATCAAATGTTTTTTCATCAAACGGGTGCTGAAGGCAGACCTCTTTTGGCGCAATCATAAAGCAGCCATCCACCGCAGCAACGCGAAAAAAATCGAGTACGCCATCCGGCTTCCAAGAATGATGCTTTATTCCACTTTTTAGATCTTCCTGAACAAGATTTATCGCGGTTGTATAAGGGTTGACATGATTAAAATTTCGATGTCCCACGAATGTGATTCCCGCTGGTCCTAAAAGCCCGGCATTTGGATGGGACTGAAAAAAATCAATCGCCTCTTTTCCCCATCCCTTGGTTCGTATCTCAACATCTTCATGCATAAAGGCGATGAGGGGATATTTGGCATCTTTTGTCAGTTGATTATAAACTGCACAAATTCCAAGTTTTGGAAGCCGATTATCGAAAAATAAGATTTCATGCTCGCAGCCAACCGTATCGGTGAAATTGGCCTTTGCCTTTTCAAGTAGGTCGGGCTTGATGCTACAAATGAGAATGGATATCACAATTTGAGTTCCTTTTGAGAATCAAATTCAGCGAACTTTCGTGAACTGATTAAATGAATAACCCCACATGCGATAAAAAAAGAAACACAAACAAAATTATTAAAAAGTACAATCGTGTCTTCAAAGAGTTGGTGGATTGAGATTCCAAAAAGAATCGTACCGAAGAGAATCATCACTTCAAAATATTGGGAACTTCGGTTTGATTTAAGCCACCGAACTAAACGAACGATGGTCGCAATCAGGAATGCATAAAAAAGCGTTGCACCGATTAATCCAAATTCAATCATAAAAAACACATACACGTTATGCGGTGAGGGGGCTGTATCCTTTAAGCCAAATTCTTCTCGTTGGGCAGTGAATAAAGTGTAAACATCTAACCCGGTACCAAAGAGCAAATTCGTGGGTGAAGAGGTAATTATTTTATATGAGATGAAATACAGGACACCCCGCGAAATCGTACTCGCCGTCCCCTTCGAAGTCAAAAAACTCGATGCAAAGTATAAGGCGATGGGAATAATTACGACAAAAATCCAAATGAAACTCTTGCGCGAGCGGTAATACAAAAGAAATGCTGAGGCTGCAACAACCGCTAAAAGACTGCCTCTGCTATAAGAAAAAATTAATGCAAAAGCCATCAGACCCGTAATGAAGAATAAAATAAGCCGAATCGAAATCGGAAGTTTCTTGAATTCTGGAGAAGTAATAATCACCAATACAACAGGAATTGAAACGAGATAAGTCAGTGCGCTTAGATTCGGATGCGACCCGAAGGTGGATACCATTAACGGGTAGCTTGCAAATCCCGTGGACGTAAGCCCCAAAAAACCACCGAAGAGTGGAATTTGATAAATCCCAAGAAGCATCAAAAAGATTCCGGCACCCGCAAAAAATGCACCTAACGAAAGCAAAAGCACGATGAATTTTGAATAAAACTTATGGACGATTAAAAGCTCTGGCAAATAGTGGAAAAATGTAACAAGAATTGCCCCGACACTCAATACAAAAAACAGCCTTCGAGGAATTCCAGCGGATTGATGTATGAAAAGCATCGAAAAAAGAACAAACACAAACCAAATCCAAAGAAATCGAGTGCCCCAATTGGAAGATGAAAAAAAATGAATCCGATATTGTGAAAGAGATAATGAGGAAGGAAAAAAGAGGTACTGAGTGAAATAATAGAAAAAGAGAATCATCAAGATAATGATCGACCCCGATTGAACCGCAATACCAATAAGAGAATACAAAGGAGAAGAATCTAATCCATTTGAAAAAAGGAAGTAAGACGCCACAAAAACAAATTGAATCGCAAAAAAACCGAAATGATGGGCAGTTCGAACAGCAAAAAACAGAAATGAAATTGAAATCAATGCAAAAATAAAAAGGGGTAAAGATTCAAATGCCACAGCAATTCCAATTCCGCTTATAATAGAAATTGAAATTAGAAAAAAGAGCCGAGAGCGACTTCTCTTTTGCTCAAGTGTGGGAATCTGAGATGAATGGGTCAATTCGCCTTTTAATACCATTAAGATTGAGTGTAGGACTTAAAGTCGGTCAGTTGCTTAAGTGCCGAGCGAATATACCCCGACTCCTCAGGTTTCTTTAGGCTGTATTGATTAAACAGTTCAGTCACAAGCGCAATAAAAACGCTCAATAATAGCGCTGCTATAAATCCGCCAAGAACAATAAAAACCCGCTTTGGTTTTGCTTTCCACTCCGGAACCCGTGCTCGATCTAAGACAAGAAGGGTCGGGGTGTCCTTGGCTTCTTGAATTTTTGCTTGCTCATATTGTGGAACCAGAAATTCAACAATTTTGGTCTGCAATAATACCGATCGATAAAATCTTAGGTAATCCATCCCTAATTCGGGCATCTTATCAAGGGGGATAATCATATCGGAATTCAACCCGCCGGTCTCAAACTTTTTCGCCTGCCGTCGAAATTCATAGGACTTATTTTTCGCTTGAAAAACTTGAGGATGGTTTTCACCTAAACTCTGGCGCAGAATATTGTACTCAACTTCACTTTCTACTGCCAATGCTTCAATTTGAGCAGATGCCGCAAGGCTTGCTCTGACTTGCTCCTTTAATTCTCCTACTTTATACGCCTTTTGGAATTCCGTCAACTTCACCTCAGCAACAGCAAGCTCTTCTAAGGCTTGCAAATATCGCTTTTCTATAAATACACGTTGATTCCTCGCTGATTCTGTCGCTAATTGACGGTTAATCGAATCCATCATTGCAACGATAAAATTGGTCATTTCAGCAGCTTTAACCGAGTCAAGCTTGTAATAAGCCGAGATTGTGATTGTGCCGTCTTTATTATCATTAAAGGAAATATTCTGAGCCAGTTCTTTAAGGGTGCTTTTTAGCGGTTCTTTCGTATCAGGCTCATCAAATTCATACTCATGTAAAAGATTGAATTTGTCGATGACTGCCAAGCGAAGTCGCTCACTTCTAAAAATGGCTTCATACCGATCAACATCCTCACTCAATTTTGTTTTCCCAAGAAGATCTCCTGCAATTCCACCCGCTGAGCCAATCAGTTTGGATACATCAAACATGCTTGAAGACTGTTCCATCAATATCGTGGAGGATGAGAGATACCAAATCGGTAAAAGAAAACTGATAACTAAAGCAACAAGGGTAGAACCGATGGTTGTCCAAAAAATAAATCGTTTCCATCGAACAATCATATCAAGATAAACAACCCAAAAAGGACTCTCTGAGGTCTCGGGCGGTGAACTTCCATTTTTCTTGAGCGGCAAATGTTCCATTGAAACGCAGCGACAAATTAAACCATTTAAAAAAGACGTAAACCAATAAACAAAGGGCAACGAAGATAAGAAAGCAATATGGTTCAAAAAATGAAAGAAAAGGGGCGTCGATAGATGAAGAAAATAAATGTTATGCGTTAATTGCCCTCTCGAATGTTTTAAGGTTTCCCTTGTTCCCTGTTGATTTCGTTTCAAAGTTTAAAAGAAATGCACCATAGAAAATCAAAAAAATTTATTGAATTACGAGGCTATCCATAATCTAAGTGCTGAATAAGTATTCTTTATTTCCATTAAAAAATTTGCCCTAGTGCTTTCAAGTATCTTCACAATTGGATTTGTAAACTTTTTGCTGAGTTTCGGGCTTGCACTTTCATTGGCCCTAAGTTCAAGAAGAGCGAACTTTCAACAAGCACGTCTCCTTAGCCAAATCGTGATAAGAAAATTTATCCGTAATCCATTTCCCTTTTTCTTTCCTCCAAAAGAAACAACAAAAAAATGAAGGCGATCAATCGTAAAGAAGAAGAAGCCGATTTATTTATTAATTTCGCGGTTCTTTTTACAAAATTGCTCCGAAAATTTAATCTATAACTAAAGTAAACCCAGTGAAAACGCAGCTTCCTAAACTTCATGTTCTAACGCTCGGCTGTTCAAAAAACACCGTCGATTCAGAATCTTTAATGGCTCAAGCACGCGCCAACGATTTTCTTGTCACGGAAGAGGCAAAAAATGCCGATGTTCTCATGATCAATACCTGCGGCTTTATTGAAGAAGCTAAACAAGAATCAATTAATCATATTCTCGCGGGCGTTGAACTCAAAAAGAAGGGAGATTTGAAAAAGCTTTTGGTGATGGGGTGCCTTTCTGAGCGTTATAAAAGAGATTTAGAAAAGGAAATCCCTGATGTCGATCGTTACTTTGGTACCATTGGGTTGGGAGGCGAAGTCCTCACCGAAATTATGCGAGAATTAGGCGGAGAGTATAAACATCAATTGCTCGGCGAAAGAACTTTAACAACCCCGAAGCACTTTGCTTATTTGAAAATTTCTGAAGGGTGTGATAACCCCTGCTCATTTTGTGCGATTCCTCTGATGCGTGGAGGACATAAAACCAAGCCAATTGAGTTTTTGGAAAATGAAGCTCGCTCCCTCAAAGCAAAAGGCGTGCGCGAACTTATCCTTATCGGTCAAGACCTGACCTATTACGGACTTGATTTATATGGAAAACGGTTGCTTGACGAACTGCTCAAAAGGTTGTCGGATATAGGATTTGATTGGATTAGGCTTCTTTATGCTTACCCTGCAAAATTCCCTGAAGAAATTCTCTCAGTGATCAGAGAAAGAGAAAATATTTGTAAGTATCTCGATATGCCGATTCAGCACATCAATGATTCAATGCTCAAGTCAATGCGCAGAGGCATCACCAAAAAACGAACAATAGAATTAATTGAAACCATCCGAGCGGAAGTCCCCGGAATTCGGCTCCGAACCACATTGATTCTCGGTTACCCAAATGAAACAGAAGAGATATTTGAAGAAGTGAAAGAATTTGTAAGCCAAATAGCTTTCGACCGCTTGGGGTGCTTTTCTTACTCCCACGAAGACAACACATCTGCATTCGAATTGACCGATAATATTCCCTTAATAGAAAAGAAACGACGGGTTAAAGAAGTGATGGAAATTCAAGAAAGAATTTCAAAAGAAAAAAATGAACAGCTCATTGGCTCAAAAATGAAAGTACTTATCGATAGAATCGAAAACGGTGTCGCATATGGAAGAACAGAATTTGACACACCTGAAGTAGATAACGAAGTGATTCTTCAAAGTGCAGAAAAGGGATTTGAAATGAAATCACTTGCTGAAGGAGCGTTTTATGAAGTGGAAATTACCGATTGCGAACCCTTCGATTTATTCGGTGAAATCAAACGGAAACTTTGACCATTAAAGTCAGAAAACAAAAAAAGCCCATACAGGGCTTTTTTTGTTGAAAGAAGTAAAACACTATTCGATTTCGATTTTGGTATCCGAAGGCGTTTTCGGCGTTCTTCGGGAGCCTCTTCTGCGATCATCGGCAACCGTTTCGCGTCGGTCTTTTCCTTGAAACGGCAATTCGCCTCTGCGCCGCTCATCAAGCCTGCGTTCTCTTCTCCGAATCTCACTTTCCAGAAATTCCTCTGGCGTTGCGTTGAGCAGCGTTTTCACGGTGCCATTTGCACTAACCAATACAACTGTAGAACTATCGGGACTGAGTGTTTGACGGTAAAAATTACCGACCAAAGTGTGAACCGGCTTGCCTGTCAAAAGTTGCCAAAAAATCATTGTGCCCAGCTTGTCAATTCGATTATAACTGCTCGACATCAAGGCCTTGTTATCTTGTGAAAAGGCAATGTTATCAACGCCATTTTTGTGACCCGAAAGAACGGTTTCACACTCACCGGTTTCAGTATTCCAAACCCCAATGTTCGTATCCCAACTTGCAGAGGCAAGCTTAGATCCATCTTTATTGAATGTAAGGGCACTGACCAAATTTTTGTGCTGCTTTGAGCTAAAAACTAACTTTCCTTTGGGTAAGAGCCATAGTTTAATTTCCCCATCCGGACTTCCTGCCGCCAATTTCCGACCTTCACGGTCAATTGAAACAGCCGTTACCCCGTTTCGAGAGGATTTGAGTGTGGTGTTTAGTTTCATTGTTTTCATATCCCACACAAAAATCTTGCCTTCATATCCCGCTGAAATCAATTGTGAACCATTACTTGTAAACAAAAGCGAGCGAATCATTTTTTTATGTCCAACGAGTGTCGCTAAGTTTTTTTCACTTTCAACATCCCAAATTTGAATCAAGTGATTTTGTCTCATGCCAACCGCAATCGTCTTACTATCCGGCGCAACTGCTAAAGAATCAATAACATCCCTTGAAGATGAACCAAGTAATATCGTTTTGATTTCTTCGCCAGTTTCAGCACTTGTGATAACAATCTTCCAACTTGCTGAAATAATTTTTTTCCCGTCAGGGGTGAATACAATTGAGTTGACTCGAAGCGAATGCCCAAGGTTGGGAACCTGCTGCTGATAAAAGGTTGCAGGAAAATGAAATGTGGCCATAAGTGCTAGAAAGTTTTGATGAAGAAGGAAATTTAACCGACCTATTCCTTTTCTAAAAAATGAAAAGGGAATAATCGAACCGAATCGTTTACTTTTGTTCCTTTGGAGTAATTCTTCAATTCCATTGAACTTAGGAAAAATTTCTTGAATTCGGAACAAAAACGCATCAAAATGAAATTTGTAAATGGTTCTATTTGCGCACCACAAGGATTTAAGGCATCGGCTCTTTCTGTTCCAATCCGCAAGCCAAAAAAAGACTTAGCACTGATTTTTTCAAATTCAGGGGCATGCGCGGCAGGTGTCTTTACAAAAAATAAAGCGATGGCAGCACCGATTTACTGGTGCAAAAAGCATCTTGATGAAAGCCCGCTCTTCAAAGCAATTCTTGTCAATAGCGGAAACGCCAATGCTTGTACCGGTGAACAAGGAGTGAAAGATTGTGAGACATTGATTCAAGAAACTGCTAAACTGCTTTCGATAAACCCGAATGAAATTCTAATAGGCTCTACCGGCGTGATTGGTCAATTTCTTCCTCTTGAAAAAATGAAAGGAAAACTTCCCGACCTTGTTTCTTTGCTGAGTGAAAATGCATCCGATGATGTGGCAGAGGCCATCATGACCACCGATCTTGTAAAAAAGGAATGTGCGGTTGAAATTGAAATCAGCGGAAAAAGAGTTCTAATCGGAGGCGTTGCAAAAGGCTCGGGAATGATTGCACCAAATATGGCAACGATGCTTGCCTTTATAACCACAGACATTGCAATTTCCCAGCCCCTACTCCAAAAAGCACTTTCAACGGCAAATGCCAAAAGCTTTAATCGAATTAGTGTCGATGGCGATGAAAGTACGAACGATATGGCGTTGGTTTTAGCGAACGGTATGGCCAAAAATGAAATCATCGAAACGGAAACAGTTGACTATATAATTTTCGAAACCGCCCTCGAAGCCGTGATGACGGATCTCGCGAAAAAAATTGTAAGGGATGGTGAAGGTGCCACAAAGTTTGTGGAAATCATAATAACAGGCGCGGAGAGTGAAGCTGAAGCTGAAGTTTTTGCGCGTACGGTTGCAGAATCAAGTTTGGTGAAAACAGCACTTCACGGCGAAGATGCAAATTGGGGGCGAATAATGGCTGCACTCGGGTATGCCGGACAACAATTCAAACCTGAAGAAGTTGAAATTTCCTTTGGCGCAATTCCGATTCTTAAAAAAAATTTCGAAATCGTACTCGATGAATCAAAAGCAAAAGCCGAACTTTCAAAAACGGATCTCACGCTCCTTATAAATCTAAATCAAGGAAATCAAAGCGCAACTTTTTGGACCTGTGATCTCTCGGCAAAGTATGTCGAAATCAATGGCAGCTATCGGTCTTAATGACGTTATTGACACCCTTTTTTCCATAACTCGACATTCCATATTCCCTTCAATGAGCCTAAAGCAGGCAAATAAATACCCCTTGACTTTTTCAATGAAGCGTGTATATTTGCAACAAAATTTTTAGCACTCCCCATAAGAGAGTGCTAAAAATTTGAAACGAATCCATCTCCGGAGTCGTTAGTTGTTTGTCATTCGAAATCTTAAACATCAATTTTTTAATACAAAACTGGAGGATTAATCATGAAACTTCAACCGCTCGCAGACCGCGTTGTTGTCAAGGCCGCTCCGGCCGAAGAAAAGACCAAGGGTGGTCTTTACATTCCTGATACTGGAAAAGAAAAACCACAGCACGGAGAAATCGTTGCTGTTGGTGCAGGCAAAGCCGCCGATAATGGCACCGTCATTAAGCCCGCAGTAAAAGTAGGCGATAAAGTGCTCTATGGAAAATATTCCGGCACCGAAGTCACCGTTGACGGAGAAGAATATCTCATTATGCGCGAATCCGATATTTTCGCGGTTCTCAACTAATTCATTAACTCAAATTCATTAATACAATGGCAGCAAAACTTATTCATTTCGATGTTGACGCGCGTTCAGCCTTAAAGCGCGGTGTTGATAAACTTGCCGATGCAGTTAAAGTAACGCTCGGCCCAAAAGGTCGCAACGTTGTGATCGACAAAAAATTTGGCGCACCAACGGTTACAAAAGACGGTGTTACAGTCGCCAAAGAAATTGAACTTGAAGACCCGGTAGAAAATATGGGGGCGCAAATGGTGAAAGAAGTAGCTTCCAAAACCAGCGATGTCGCCGGTGACGGAACAACAACGGCCACCGTTCTTGCACAAGCAATCTTTACCCAAGGCTTGAAAAATGTAACCGCCGGTGCAAATCCGATGGAGCTCAAGCGTGGAATTGATTTAGCCGTTACAGCGCTCGTTGCTGAACTCAAAAAAATTAGCCGCCCGATTTCTTCAAAGAAAGAAATTGCTCAAGTTGGAACCATTTCAGCCAATAACGATAGCGAAATCGGAAATCTCATTGCGGAAGCAATGGAAAAAGTAGGTAAAGATGGCGTTATAACCGTAGAAGAAGCCAAAGGAACCGAAACCGAATTAAAGGTTGTCGAAGGGATGCAATTCGACCGCGGTTACCTTTCACCCTACTTCGTTACCAACGCCGAAACAATGGAAGCCGAATTAAAGGAGCCTTTCATTCTTATTTACGATAAGAAGATTTCGACAATGAAAGATCTTCTTCCCGTACTTGAAAAAATTGCTCAAACCGGCCGCGAATTGCTCATCATTGCCGAAGAAATTGAAGGTGAAGCACTCGCAACCTTGGTGGTTAATAAACTTCGCGGAACACTTAAAGTTTGCTCCGTAAAAGCTCCGGGCTTTGGCGATCGCCGCAAGGCAATGCTCGAAGATATTGCTGTTCTCACCGGTGGCACTGTCATCAGCGAAGAAAAGGGTTACAAGCTCGAAAATGCGACACTCGCCTATCTTGGTCAAGCCGGAAGCATTACGGTTGATAAAGACAATACAACCATTGTCGAAGGAAAAGGCAAAGGCGATATGATTAAAGCACGTATCAGCGAAATCAAGATGCAAATTGATAAAGCTACTTCTGATTACGATAAAGAAAAGCTTCAAGAGCGCTTGGCTAAGCTCTCAGGCGGCGTAGCAGTTATCAATATCGGCGCAAGCACCGAAGTTGAAATGAAAGAGAAGAAAGCACGCGTAGAAGATGCTTTACATGCGACACGTGCAGCGGTTCAAGAAGGAATCGTGCCCGGCGGCGGTGTTGCACTTCTCCGTGCGGCTAAAGCATTAGAAAATGTAAAGACCGATCATCTCGATCAAAAAACGGGTGTTGATATTATTCGTCGCTCGATCGAAGAACCGCTTCGTCAAATTGTTGGAAACGCCGGAACCATCGATGGTGCTGTCGTCCTTCAAAAAGTAAAAGAAGGCAAAGATGACTTTGGCTTCAATGCTCGTACCGAAGTCTTCGAAAACTTAATCACCGCTGGTGTCGTTGACCCAACTAAGGTTACTCGTACTGCACTCGAAAACGCAGCTTCTGTTGCAAGCTTATTACTCACTACAGAAGCCGTTATTTGTGAAAAGAAAGAAGAAGAAAAAGCACCGGCAATGCCTCCGGGCGGCGGAATGGGCGGAATGTACTAAGCAGTCCTAACAATTTGCTTATTTGAATTGGCACTTTGTTCGAAAAAGCGGCTCCTTAAACGAGCCGCTTTTTATTTTGTGAGCAGCAGTACTTATACTTACATGTGATAATTATCACACTCAAGTCGAGTTGGAGCGGTTAATATGAATTAGTCAAACAATCCCTATCTTTGAGGGAATAAGCCTATCATTTCAAAACAAAACGCCCAGCAAGTCGCTAATTCTTTGAGTAACTTAGTGAATTAGGCAAGACTCCTCGCATTTGGGTAATCAGAATTTTCGGGTGTTGAAATCAATCGTTGTGCGCTGGGAACATTACTTGAACTTGTATCACACGATGTATGGTTGGATTAAACTAAGTTGCGGTTAACCCGTTAAGTTTGAAAAATTTTATTACATAAGTTTCTTTAAGAAAAACAATTTCAAAACATTAGAATTCTAATTCATTAACAGTTCTAAAATCGTTCAAATTATGATCAAATCAAAAGCACTTGTTCGGTCATCGATGGTGTTGGTGGCGTTCGTTCTGCTAGTTGGAACTTCGTTCGCTCAGCAACTTACCATAAATGCAAGTTTTGCTGGAAATCCGCAGGTTGTATTCATTTCTGAAATGATGGTGCTAGCTGAAAATGCAGAAAGCCAAAGGCCGCTTAGCCGTCCACTTTTTACCGTTTCAATAACCAACCCAACCGCAACACCAAAATCCGTTTATCTCAGAATGAGATTTTCTTACAATGGTCGTGAATTAGGCGGTGTTGGTAGATCAAGCAATTTTACAGTTCCTTCAGGTACAACTGTACTTGATGCCAATCGTTTTTCGAGCGCTCCATACAAACTTCGCGGATTTAAGTTTGGTCAAAGCGATTTCCAATCGCTTTCTGGGTCTGGATCTTCAACAAATTTTCCAACCACAATCTTACCTGCAGGGTCTTATGTTTTGTTATGGACTTTAGTTGATGCCTCAACCAATACCGACATTCAAGAAACACAAGCGGCAATGACCCTTACAAATCCAACAGGATTTGTTCAGCTTATCGGTCCCGGCGTACCTGTAGGCACATCAAAAGCCCGAAATGCTGAAAACACCATTCAAAAAGGTAGAAATGTATTTAATTGGACAAGTGATGCCACTGGGGGTTTCCGAATCAAGATTTGGGAAGACCCTCGAGGAACCGGCAATTTCACCGATGTCATTAACACAAATCCAATTGTTGATACTAAAACAAGCAACCCAACTTATGATTATACAGGCTCAGGTGGCCGTGAATTGCAAGAAGGTAAGATGTATTTTTGGCAAGTAACGGCTGAAGTTGTATCGCTGACTCAGTCTTACACCGTAAGCTCAACTCCAAATTTCTTTTATGTCGGAAGCATGTCGGGCAATGAAACCGCGACGGGGATCGACGAACTTAAGCGTCTCTTAAAAGACAAATATAGTGTCAGTGCGCCTTGGCTTGATGAATCCAGTTTTGTCTCTTTCAGCGGAATGGTTGATGGAGCAGGTATTCTCAATAGCAATGACTTAAACTTTCTGATTAACATCTTAAAACGATAATACCGGAGGAAACCACTCATGAACCGTAATAATATTTTTAGTTTTCTAAAGCGAGTTCTCGCTTTCACGGTGATTGCCGGGTTAGTCGCAGATTCTGCTTTTGCTTCTGAAGAAAAGCCACTCAATGGAAAACCGACCGTTGCCGATGCCAATATTGCTATTGTGCTTCGCGTTGTGCGTGAAGTACAAACAAAGCGCGGCGAAGAAGGTTGGAAAAAGATTGATCGTGGCTATAGCTTAAACTCCGGAGATGAAGTTGAAACCAAAGACGCGTCATTCTCAGTCATTAAGTTCAATGATGGAGGAACCGTGATTCGTGTACAAGAAAATTCAAAACTTGTTGTTCGCGGAGAAAGAAACGCACAATCAATGCGTTATGATCAAAAAAATGTCGAACTCAACGCCGGACGCCTTGGTTTTGATGTCCGTAAAAGACCGGGAGAGCAGTTCCGATTTACCTCTCCGACTTCTGTCGCTTCGATCAAAGGAACATCAGGAATGTTTATGTCAAGCGGCGCAGGTACAATGCTATTAATTCTTGAAGGAAACGCTGATTTGGAAGCCTCCAATGGCAAAAAGGAGAAGAAAGAGGTTGGTGTCGGAAAGATCGGTATCGTAAATGCTGATGGTTCAATTACCGTTCGCGATGCTACAGCAAACGAAAAGAAATTAGCTGAATCATTCTCACAAGGTGGAGATAAAGTAAAACTGAAATTCCGCGATAAAGCCGGAAATATACAGGAAATCGAAGTTCCAGTTCCACCAAAGCAAAAGTAATCGAATAAACATAGATTCAAAGAAAGGCAGTCTTAGAGGCTGCCTTTTTTTGTCTAAAATTGAAGGCATTTTGCTTGAGCTCTACATCAATGGTGTGTGAAGACTCATTTTAGTCCTATTTATTGGGGTCAAATCAGTACAGCGTATAATTTCATTGACCAAAAGAGCGTTCCACTTTGATGGTTGGTTACGGTCTGAATTGTGAAAATGTGTTTATACTTTTTAAGAAATTGGAGGAATTCTTAGGCCCATTTCAATAAAGTACTTTTCGACATTTGTTCAAATTGATTCTCAAGAAGAATAGAATAAGAGATACGGGCAATCAAAAGAGCGTCTTTTCGACGCCCTTTTGTTGTAAAGCATTCACTTAGTTGCCGGGGATTGAAATCAAAACTAGACTTAAAGAGATTCTAAATTCACAAGAATTGAAAAGCGAACGGTGCCTTCAAGTGGCTGTTGCTGACCGATGGATGAAAGGTAGCTGAAATCAATTCCGACGGCGTCATAACGAAGACCTGCGCCAAAGGTAAAATATTGTCTTCCGCCGTAATTGGCATCTTCATAAAAAAACCCACCGCGAATGGCAAAAAGCTTGGGTTTTCCATACCAATATTCAAATCCCGTACCAATAGTTATTGAGCTAAATCCGCCACCACTTGAACCCCAAGAGGTAAACATAGCTTTAAATACATTATCGACAATAGGCGGGTCACCGGTAAACTCACCATTCGCATCAAGAATGAACTTACGATTGATCAAGAGTTTGGTAAAGTCGGTTGCAAAAATCATTGAATTGTAATCATCTTGCACTAAAGTCATTGCAATGCCAAGTCGAAGTGTTGTGGGCAAAGGGTCAGCTTGGCGTTGATCAATGTAGGTCATCTTATCCCCAATATTTGCGAGCGCCAATCCAAAACGGAATTGGTTATCAAGGTATAATCCAAACTCCGGTTTCCAAAGTACACCTAAATCAAAAGCAAGTTGACGCCCTTGTCCGGTACCTACTTCTTCACCAACATTAACGTTTTGCGGGGTAAGCACACTATTAATAAAGCGAATTCCTAATCCAACGGCCAAAGACGGATCTAACTCAACCCCGTAAGAGGCGGTAATTGCAAATTCATAACTTTTAAAGGAGCCTCGTGAATTACCTCGTTCATCGGTGAATTCACTGGTGCCCAAATTGAGATAAGTAACCGCAAGGCCAAAAGTGCCTATATCTTCAAAATGAGCTTTCGCTGAAAAATAATCGTAGAATAAATCTGCGTTAAAGGCGGGCAACCAATTTGAGTGAGTGATGTTCCCATCGATACCTCGTTGAAATCCGAGTCCGGCAGGATTCCAAAACATTGCACTTGCGTTATCAGCAATCGCGACATTGGCTTCTCCCATTCCATTGGCGCGTGAATCAGGGCTGATGAGTAGAAATGGAACTGCGGTAGTAATCGTTTTAGGCTGTGTTATCGGCTCGGAATCGTCTTGAGCGAAAACGGAACTTGAAGCAAGGATCATTGAAAGTAACAAAGCAAAAGAAAAAACCGAATTTTTGGCTTGGCCGAAAAGATTTTGCATACGAAAAGGATTCATTCAAAAAATCATTAAAAGGCTATTGTAGATGACAATAAGTTTAGAAAAAGGGATTAAGGAAAAAACCCTCAACATTGCCCTTGTGAAATAAAACACGCTGGTGCGTAAAATTATGAGCGGCAAATATAAGGCGAGAGGGTGTTTTTTCAAGAGCAGAAAGCATACCCCAAAGGTTTGTTAAGTCAAGAGAAGGGAAGAATCGCCATAGCTTAAAAAGCGATAGTCCTTAGCGAGCGCTTCATGATAAACCTCTCGCCAGAAATTATTTCTTAAAAAGGCTGCTACCATTAACATCAATGTACTCTCGGGTTGGTGAAAATTGGTAATGAGTGCATTACAGACCTTAAATTCATATGGCGGAAGAATGAATAACTGAGTTTCTCCTACTGCAGATTCAAGTTGATGTTTAAGCATCCATTCAAGAACCGCATCGAATGCAGCACTAGCTCGAACAGGTTTTTCTTGCATTAATTTATAGACTTCCCATTGACCAAGAGAGATTTCAGTGTCTTTCAATCCCGTTCTAAAAATCAATTTCGTACCAAACCAATACAATGATTCGAGGGTTCGCGCTGAGGTTGTACCAACAGCAACCAACCGGCGTTCCTCACTTAAGGGGCGTTCAAGAAATTGAAGTAGGGATTCAATTGTTGATTTTGGGATAGAAATTTTTTCACGGTGCATGACATGTTGTAAAACATCATTGGATTCAACCGGTTTAAAGGTGCCAAGTCCGACATGAAGAGTGAGGTCTTGAATTTCAATGTGTTTCGCGCGTAACCCCTCAAAAACTCGATCTGTAAAGTGAAGCCCTGCAGTAGGTGCAGCAACAGAGCCCTCGTTTACGGCGTAAACAGTTTGATAGCGAATGGTATCACTATCCGTAGTTTCCCTTTTGATGTAAGGCGGCAAAGGGATTTTACCCAATGTTTCTAAAATGGCAGCGAAAGGCAAGCTTTCAGGAGACCAAACAAAATCAATAACCGCATCCGATCCGCTCTTTTCAATAATTTCTGCCTTTAAAAATAGGGGCTTTTCGGAATCAGCTAGCTTAATTGTTGAAGCCACAGAAAGTTTAGCACCCGTAAATATCTTTTTGCCTCCCACAAGGGCTTTCCACCTGACAGTGCCTTTGGCAAAAAGCGATTGGGTTAGGTCGGTTGAAGGAAGTACGGGCTCAGTACATAAAATTTCTACTCGCCCACCCGATAGTTTATTCATCATCAAACGCGCAGAAATGACACGAGTATTGTTTCGAATCAATAAGCTTGAGGGCGGTAGCAATTGCGGGAGTTCGAAAAAGGAATGATGGTTGAGTTTTTGTAAAAAGGCATCTGCAAGCAACAACTTGCTGTGATCCCGATTTTCAAGAGGCATTAAGGCGATTCTTTGTGGCGGAAGTTCATAAGAATAATCGCTCATTAAGAGCTGATGAGGGAAAGAAGGCATTTCTATTGACATATCATCAAACGGAAAAAGGAATTTCTATGATACAACAGCAAATCAAGATGAAATCCATTTCCATATTGCCATTAATATTTGAATTGTGATCATTAAAACAAAAATTCGGTAAAACCAAGAGCGTGCACGTTGCCACGGTTTTACCGGGGGTTTCGGCGAGGGTTTATAAAATGGATCAGTCATATCACTTCATTTAATTTATCCAATTTATAAAAACTCAATAAAACGAGTGGTGTCAAGAAAAGAGGAAGAAATTAGACCAGTCCTTGACGAATTGCCTTTGCAACCGCCTCAGATTTTGAATGGACATGAAGTTTTTCGTAAATGTTACGAGTATGATTCCGAACGGTTTCTGGGCTTAAAAAAAGCTTTTCAGCCACATCACCGATTTTGAGCCCTTGGGAGAGGAGTTGAAGGACTTCTAATTCGCGTGTTGAAAGTGTTGTCGCTGGTGCTGTTGGCGCGTATTGTTGATACATTAGTGCAATACGCTTTGCGACAATGGGTGTAAGTGGCATGCCGCCACTATTTGCATCTTTTAAAGCTTGCAAAATTTGCGAGGCTGGGGTGCGTTTTAAGATATAACCGTTTGCACCTGCCATAATCGCGCGAGAAATGTGATGATCATCTTCAAATACCGTCATCATCACAATTTGAAGTGAAGGAAATTTTTCTTTCAGTAAAGGAATTCCTTCAATTCCCGATTTCCCCGGAAGCCCAATATCAAGCAAAAGAACATCGGCATCGGTTAAATCAAGTAGAGCAGATTCAATGGAGCTGAAGGTTCCGGCGCAATAAAATCCTGTTGAAATTGAAAGAAGCTCTGAAAGACCTTCACGAAACGCTTTATGATCTTCAATAACTGCGACACGAAGCTTATCAGAAGGTTTTCGTTCTGATTTTGATTTTACTGGCGTTGCAGGTTGCATTTTACAATAGTTAAATAAATGAAAAAGTAAGTTTGCAAATCCTGATTCGTTTTACAATGACACATTTGTGTTATTTTAAGAATTGAAATTTAATTGGTACCTCGTTCGGTTTCATCCATTGCAAAGAATTTATGAAAGAAACGCAAGTGTATTTGAGAACAGAACAACGCTGGAAGGGGCTTCAATTTCAAGCAGAAACGCGGTATCAGCCCAGTATGTATATAGCAAAAGTGGAATTTGAGGTTGAAAGCGGGATGAATGAAGATGATAAAGAAGCGTTTGCAAGTACGATCTTGAGGTTATTGGAAGAAAAGATGAAACTTGAATTTAAGAGGCAATTGGAAACAACGGAAGAAAAGCACGGGTTTCTTGAAACTTCAAGCCTTACGCGATTGTCGGAGCGGCTTGCCAGAGAATGTCAAAGGATTTCACAGAAGTACCGTGTGACGCAATTCAATTGTTCAATTGATTAAAAGGTTTTTTGTACGTTTAGAACTGTTCGGTTTGAGTCACTTTCCCGGCATTTCATTATGAAGAAATTCTTTAAGAAAGAAGCCACTGTGTTGGCTATTGTGTTATTTTCTTTTGGGCTGGCGGGATGCCTGCTTCAATCAGATGATATTTTTACACAAACCATAACTACATCTGGTAAGGTGGTTTTAGTTTCGAGTGATTCCGTAAGTTTTTACGGGTTACAATCGGATAACGGCCAAAATTATTACCCGGACTCATTAGAAAATCAATACAGAATTAATAACCTAAGAGTGACTTTTTCAGGAAGAGTCAGATTTGATATCGAAAACAATTGGGGTCTTTTTATTGAACTCACTTCTGTTCGAACCGGAAACTAAGGTTCGAAGCCGCTTTTTCAATTCATTAGTACAATTATGCCAAAAGTATTTATCGACGGAAAAGAATTTGAAGCCAAAGCTCGGCAGACCATCATTCAAATTGCAGATGGAATGAACTTAGGCGGAATCGAACAAGTCGATATTCCAAGGTTTTGCTACCATCCTGCACTGCCAGTTGCGGGAAATTGCAGAATGTGTTTGGTTGAAATGGGTACACCGAAAATCGACCCCGCTACAAAATCACCGGTATTGGGAGAAGACGGAAAGCCTGTGATAATGTGGGTTCCAAAACCAATCACAGCCTGCTCAACTGAAATTTCAGATGGAATGCAAATTAAAACCCATCACACCTCACAAATGGTGAAAGATGCACAAAAAGGCGTTCTCGAATTTATTTTGATTAATCATCCTCTTGACTGCCCCACCTGTGACCAAGCCGGAGAATGCCCACTCCAGCAAACAACTTACAAATACGGGCCTGAAGGCTCCCGATATGAATTTGAAAAAGTTCACAAACCAAAGCGTGAAGCGTGGGGCGAAAAAATTACATTCGATGCAGAGCGATGTATCAATTGCACCCGTTGTGTGAGGTTTTACGATGAATACACGAAATCGCATGAACTTGAAATTGTTCAACGCGGTTGGAATAATTATCCATATCCACCTGAGCCAGCGCGTCTGAATGATAACGCTTATGCAATGAATGTGATTGACCTCTGTCCGGTGGGTGCGCTGACAAGCACCAGTCACCGATTTAAATCTCGGGTTTGGGAAATGTCTGCCACAGATACCATTTCGATTAATGATGCCAGATGTAACAGTATTACCATCTGGGTTAGAGATAATAAGGTGATGCGCGTGACTTCACGCTTCAACCCAAATGTAAATGGTTACTTTATCCCAGATGAAGATCGGTTGAACATTCAGTGGATTAATGAAAATCGAGCAAATGGCGCTTCGATTCATGAATCGGATGCACAAAAAAAAGTCAGTTGGAAAAATGCCATTCTAAAAGCGACCCATCTTTTGAGGCAATTCAAGCCAGAGCAAGTGGCCGTTATAGCTTCAGCAAAAGCCCCGCTTGAAGTAAACTATACTGCGAAAAAGCTTGCTCTTGAAATATTGAAAACGCCAAATCTTGATTTCATTCGACATGACCAAGGAGAGGATGATCAGCTTCTTATCCGCGCAGATAAAACGCCAAACAGTGAAGGGTGCCGACTTTTGGGAATTGCCCCACAAGAAAATGGTGTGGGCGTCGATGATCTTGCAGAAGCAATTTCAGTCGGAAAAATTAAGTGTGTCATTGGCATTGAAGATGAAATGGAATCGATTCTTCCGCTTGATTCGGCACTCAAGCTCGACGCTTTAATTTTACTTCCATTTAACCTCACGAAATTAACCGCACACGCCTCGGTGGTATTGCCTGCCGCAACCTTTGCTGAAAGCATCGGGGCATATGTCAATTTTGAAGGTGTGATTCAACTTTCAAAGCCGGCAAAAGCGTTGAAGTCTCAAAACCGCGAATTAATGAAAGAGATGGCAATGGCTCGCGGAGATCGGCATGTCACCCAATTTGACCACTGGAATAATGAGTCAAATAAAATTGATGCTCGCCCTTCTTGGGAAATTCTCGGTGAACTCATCATTGGGCTTGGTGGAGAGTTTAATTATAAAACCGCTCGTGAAATCTTCGCAAGTATGGCTAAAAAGTATTCGGCCTTGAATGGGTTAGACTATAAACTCATTGGAAAATATGGAATAAAACTTCAATCAGTAAACGGATCAGGAGCGACTGTTTCTGTTTAACGATTCAAAGGCAATGGACATTAGAACATTTAGACTTTTTTATATCATTATGACAATTTGAAAAACGAAATTTTATGAAAGCTTGTGTATTCATCGAACAAAGAAGCGGAAAAATTAAAAGTGCCTCGCTCGAAGCACTTTCAAAAGCATGCGAACTCTCATCAGGTAATGTAACTGCTATTTTGATTGGCGATAATGGAATTGAGGCACAGGCAAATTTGCTTGGAAAATATGGTGCAAAGAAAGTCAATGTGTTTCAAAATGAAACGCTCAGACTTTATGCCGCTTCAGCTTACACAAAGCTGGTTTCAAAAGTCATGTTGGAAGCCGGTGCAACCGATTTATTTTTTGCCTCAACATCGCTTGGGAAGGATTTGGCGCCAAGGGTTGCCGTTCGGTTGGGTGCCGGTGTGGCAAGTGATTGTATCGAGTTACTCATGACCAATGGAAATGTACAGGCAAAACGCTATGCCTATTCGGGAAAAGCGATAGCAACAGTTGAATTGAAATCTGAATTAAAAATTTATACCCTTCGCCCGAATGTATTTCCACAAGTTGAAACACCGGTAGAGCCTGAGATCACAGTTTCTGCTTTTAACCCTGAAACTGCCGATTTGAAAGAGATGGTAAAGGAAATTATCGAATCGTCGGGTAAGCTTGATGTTTCAGAAGCGGATATTGTCGTCAGTGGCGGCCGCGGGTTAAAGGAACCATCGAATTTTGTGCTGGTTGAAAATTTAGCAAATGCGCTTGGTGGGGCGGTTGGTGCAAGTCGGGCGGTGGTCGATGCAGGATGGAGACCTCATGAAGAGCAAGTGGGGCAAACTGGAAAAGTGGTTTCTCCAAAGCTGTACATTGCAGTGGGAATTTCCGGTGCTGTTCAACACCTTGCGGGAATGACTGCCTCGAAGGTTATTGTAGCTATCAATAAAGATAAGGATGCGCCAATATTTCAAATCGCGGATTACGGAATCGTCGGCGATGCGCTCGAAGTGCTTCCTGCCCTGACCGAAGAATTCAAGAAAATTTTGCAAAACTGATTGACGAAACGAATTTCTTTGGTTTAGATTAACGAGTTATGTCAAATTCAGAGAAACAATTAAGATTGGCTTTTTTACCATTAAAGAAGTTCGTTTTTGAATTCAATAAGTGAAGAAAAAATCGGGCTGAAATTCAGATTCCATTTTAGCGATTCCTTAAGTAACTTATCCGTTCAATTGATTCATCGATTTTGGTGACGATTTGAACATTTACCTATGAAGAAAATCCAAGTTGATATTTTGGGGCTTTCAACAAGCCCCCACAACCAAGGGGCTTATGCACTTATTTTATTTGAAATTGGAGGGAAAAGAAAACTCCCGATCATTATCGGCGGCTTTGAAGCTCAAGCAATCGCCTTGAAGCTTGAAAACATTAAAGCTCCTCGACCGTTCACACACGATTTAATTCGATCCTTAACGGAAACCTTCAGCATTACCGTTTCGGAGGTGATGATAGATGAACTTCGTAATGAAACATTTTACGCTAAAGTGGTTTGTGAACTTTCAGGAATGATTCATGAAATTGATGCTCGCCCAAGCGACGCAATCGCGCTTGCCGTTCGGTGCGACGCCCCAATTTTCGTTTCAGAAGAAGTCATGAACGAAGCAGGAATAATTGATGAAAAAGGAGAATCGCAATCAGGGTTTGGGATTGGCGTGGAGCGGAAATCAGGGACTCCGGCACTTACAACCCCTGCACCCAATACCAATAAACTTGACGAATTAAATATACAACTCAAAGAGGCGATTCAACAGGAAGATTACGAAAAAGCCGCCCGAATTCGAGATGAAATCAAAAAACTCGGTGGAGAAGCCAATTAACCGCCAAGGATTAATCCTCAAAATTGTAGTCAGTACCAAATGATTCGTGTCGTTCCTTACAGCCCGGAGTATTACGAACTTTGGGAAAATTTTGTCGCTGAGTCAAATAACGGTACCTTATTTCATCGACTTAAGTTTTTAGACTATCACCCCGAAAATCGTTTTGCGTTTCATCATTTGCTTTTCTTTCAAAGAGAAAAACTTGTTGCCGTTCTGCCCGCGGCTTTGACCGAAGAAAATACTTGCCTAGAGTCACCCATTGGGGCAAGTTACGGCGGGTTGGTGGTGAAGGATATGAAGTATCATGAGCACGAGCCGATTGTCGATGCTCTCACAAACTATGCGGTGAGTAGCGGGTTAACAAAGATTCGATTAACCACTGCACCCTTTATCTACCAAAAAAAACTGACCCAAAACCTCGATTATGCTTTGGCTTACAAAGGATATCACTTTGAGCGTCATTATATTTCTCATGCTATTCCCCTTGAGCAAACGTCTGACTTTACAGCGCATTTTTCACCAACAGCACGGCGCTATATTCATCAATGTGAGCGGAATCAAGACCTCATTGTTGAACTTGCTCAAAATCAAAAGGGATTTGAGGAGTTCTATCCAATTTTGCTCGAAAATAAGGCCCGACATAATGCAAAGCCCACCCACACTTTTGAAGAAATTTTAAGACTCAAAGAATTTTTCCCCAATTCCATTCACTTATTTTTGGTTCGCTATAAAGGAAAAGCGATCGGTGGCTCGTTGCTTTTTGATAGTAATGAACAGGTGACCCTTTGTTTTTACAATATGTTGCTTTACGAATTCAATTATCTACACCCGATCCACTATGTGATGGATAAAGTGACCAAGTGGGCAATTCAACGAAAATTTCGTTACGTTGATATTGGTGTTTCTCAAAATACCGCCGCAGAAAACCAAATGACACCGGCATATTCACTAATCGAATTCAAAGAAAAATTCTGCTCAACCGGAATACTCAGAAGCACATTTATCAAGCATTTTAATAACACTGACAGGAGTAACAAGTTATGGTAAAAAGAATTGATCATATCGCGATAGCAGTGAAAAGCATTGCTGAAACACTTTCAACCTACAAAATGCTCATCGATGAAGGCGTGGCTCATGTCAGTGAAGAGGTCGTTGAAGCTCAAAAAGTTAAAGTGGCTTTTTTGACCATTGGCGATACAAAAATCGAATTTCTTGAACCACTTTCACCGGAAAGTACGGTTGCAAAATTTTTAGAAAAAAGAGGTGAAGGGCTTCATCACCTTGCTTTGGAGACAACCGATATCCATCAAGAAGTGACACGAATTGGAAGTAAAGGATTTGAAGTACTAAATGAACCACGCCCGGGTGCTGAAGGAAAAGTCGTTAGTTTTATTAATCCGAAAGGGACAAGCCGGGTTTTGATTGAATTGGTTGGCGATCCAAGGTAACCTATTGGAATTAGAATTGGCAAAAAAAGTTGGCTTCAAAATTCAATTGCAAAGGTTATGAGTGATCAAAAAATGTTTGTTGCCGTAGGCGAATATTTAAAACCACTTTCTGAGGTAGAAGCTCATTATTCAAAACATAGTGAGTGGCTTGTTAGAAATTATGAATCCGGTGCTTTTTTAGCATCGGGTCGCCAGTTTCCACCGACAGGAGGGTTAATTTTGGCGAAAGCCAGTTCTCTGGCCCAAGCAACCACACTTTTCGAAGAAGATCCCTTAGTCCATCTTGGAATTGCACGGTATTCGCTTATCGAATTTACGCCCGGAGACTTTCCTCGCCGCTCGCCGGAATTCGATGCATTTTTCAAAAAAGCCATTAAGTAATAATGGGTGGACTGAATAAGCTCATGCCGAACTGGGGCCGCTTTATCATAGGTTTTCTGCTACTCTTGAGTCTCAATGTGAGTTTAGGGCTTTCCCAAAAAATACCTTCTTCATTTCGGATTGCTCGATTAAAGTATGCCGGTGGGGGCGATTGGTATAATGACCCCTCGGCAGTGCCAAATTTGATGCGATTTATCCGAGAAAAAACAGGTGTCGTTACGCCGGAAAAGGAAGAAACGGTCGATGCCTCAAGTCCGCAAATATTCCAATACGCCGTTCTCTTTATGACCGGGCACGGGAATATCAAATTTTCTGAATCTGAACTTGCTAATCTGCGTGCATACCTCAATGCAGGAGGGTTTATCTATGCCGATGACGATTACGGAATGGATAAGAGCTTTAGGCGTGAAATGAAACGGCTTCTTCCTGAAAGCCCTTTGGTTGAAATTCCTTACACTCACCCTATCTACAACAAGTTCTACAAGTTTCCGAACGGACTTCCGAAAATTCACGAGCACGACGGCAAAGCCCCCGTAGGAATGGGGGCTTTTATCGGAAATCGAATGGTGATTTTTTACTCGTATGAAAGTAACCCGAGTGACGGGTGGGCAGACATTGATGTTCATAACGACTCTCCCGAAAAGCGCGAAGAAGCCTTTCGAATAGGCACGAATATCATCCTCTTCGCGATTTCATACTAATCATTTCTTGGGAACAGCACCCGATCCGGATATGGTATTAAGTTTCTTTAAATAGCCATCAAGCCTTAACAAAAAGGAATTAATTTCGCCAAGTAACTCTCTACGGCGAGCAAAGTTTGAATCCTGCCCTGTGCCAATGCCCATATACTCGAATTCCTGAACCCGTTGATTAATCTCAAGCGATATTTCTGAAACGGTTGAATCTCTCATCACCAATGCCTGTTGCTTAAGGATATAATTCAAGCAAGCTAGTGTTATCTGTCCACTTCTCATCGTGTTTAGCATAAATGAATTGCAAAGATCGGGTGTGATTAAAACACTTTCCGCCTGCCGGGATCGTGCTAAACCGATATTTCCATTGGTTAGGGCAATTGATGCATTTGAAACAACATTGAAACCAAGTTTTGTAATCTTTTTCGAAATCGCAACGGCTTCTTGAAATGCCGCAGGATCTGCACGAACAATATATTCGCCATCCTTTAATTCATTGGTTGAAGAGCTTGATGATGAATTCGAGACAATAGGGTTTCCCTCTGAACTGCAATATTCATCAAGCAGAGTTTCAGCGGCGACATACCCTAAAAGACGAGATTCTACAAAATCTTTACAGGCCTCGTTTATCAATTTCATTTCAATTTTGACACTTCCTCTGTAAAAATATGCGACGGCATAGCGGGGGTTTAAGATGATGGCACTGTCAAGATCGGGTAGAGCGGAGAATATTTTTTTTAGCCTGATTTTAGACATCGCTCGATGATAAAAGTACACATCTCGCCGTTTTAATCGAATGGCTTCTGAGATATTCTGAATAGACTCTTCATACCGTTTTTGTCCATAACAAATTAACCCAAGATAAAGGTAATTCTCCGCATCAGTTTTTTTTTGGTTTGCGGTTTCAAAGGCAACGTAGGCTTCGTCATACTGCAATAGCTTTAGCAAAGAGAGTCCTAATTCAAAATAAACGCCGGTGAAATCGGGAGAGAGAGAAATCGTTTTCTTAAAATTTTCAATAGCGATCGAGTGGTCTCCAATAAGAGCATTAAGAAAACCTTGATAGTACCAAATATTTGGGTTGTTGGGTTGATGCTTTGAGGCTCTTACAAAGTCGGCTAATGAAGCAAAGTAGGAGGCTCGTTCGAGATAGAAAACACCGCGGTAAAAGTAGCCATCTGCAGATTCGGGCTTTAATCGAATGGCTTGGTTAAAATCCTCAAGTGCGCCAAGTGAATCCATAATCCGCTGTTTGGCGAAGCCCCTTTTCAGGTAAGCCTCTACAACGCTGCTATCTCTTAAGAGAGTTTCCGAATATACCTGAATTGCTTCCTGAAAAGCATTTCTATCAAGAAGCAATTTCCCTGTTTGAAGTTTTGTCTCAAGCGACTCTTGAGCAAATAACGGAGTGAAGGTGTAAATGAAAAAAATCAGAACCGAAAAATAAACGCGTTGAGAACGCATCAGCAGAAGATGAGAGTATAAATTCATAAAACAATTGGTTAAGCAAACAACTTTTGTACCTCTCAATTTACCTCAAGAATTCTTAAGGCTTAAACGGACTCCATCTTCGTAAGTCACGGGTTGAAAAGAAAAGGATTGCTTAAACTTTGTGCTGTCAAATAAATAATCGTGTTCATATTGATAAAGCATCTCCTTGAATTCTTTGAGAATTGGGATAAAGAATCCCAAAAGGGACGTCATCGTTGGGCCAATAATGGTGATTTTCGGTTGAGCTTGCATAACCTTGGAATAGATATTAATCAACGCCTTACCGGAAATAGGTTCAGGAGAAGGCAAGTGCCACGTTTGTTGAAAGGCTGAAGGCGTATTTCCAAGCAATGCCGTCGCGACAGCGGCATCGGGTGTAAAGGTGAATACATGCTTGACCTCTGCATTACAAAACCACTGTGCAGGTTTTCCCCTTTTGAAGTTATCAATGACCATCGATTGCAATAAACTGTTCTGAACATTCGGCCCAAAAAAATCAGCCGATCTTGCAATTAAAGCCGTAAGATTCCCAGCTTTAATTTCATCAAGAATCATTGTGGCAATTTTTGCCCGAACCTCACCTTTTTTACTACAAGGGTTAAACGGCGTGTCTTCCGACATCTTCCCCTCCACCCATCCATACATGTAAACATTATCAAAAAAGACAAGTTTAGAACGATGCTTTTTGCATCCATCAATCACATTTTTCATCACCAATGGCCAAGATTCTTGCCAAACCGAGGTCTTGTAGGGAAGCCCTACGGTAAGGTAAACAACCGTCGATCCTTTTATGGCGTCCTCGGTTTGTTTTGCATCAAGCAGATTGCAAGTCATCAGCGTATCGCTTGGATTAACCTTCTTTGGATTCCTCGAAACTAAACGGATTGGGGCGGAATAACTTGCCAATGCTTTTGCAAGTTCAATTCCAATCGAACCCCCGGCGCCCAAAATGGTATTCATAAAGGAGTGGATTTAAGTGTAGAAATTAATTCGGGAGATGTTGAAGAAATTTCTATAAATGGAAAATTGAGAATAACCGCATTTTTTTCAAGATGGAAGCGTGCTTCACCCTTATAAGTCAATCGGAGTCGTTCACGAACATTTTGAAGTCCGGTGCCTTTAGAGAAGTAATCGATGTTTGAAGTCAGGTCGAATCCTTCACCGGAATCATGAACGATGATTTCAATTTCAGAGTCTTTTTTCAAAACCGTAAGGTGGATAAAAAATTGCCCTTCCGTTTTATTTGCACCGTGCTTAACTGAATTTTCCACGAGTGGCTGCAAAATGAGGCTTGGAACCAATGCATTTTCTAAATCTTGATCAACAATCACAGACGAACGGAGTCGCTCCCCAAATCGAACCTTTTCGATGTCTAAATAAAGATGAACAGAATCAATTTCATCTTTTAGTGAAACTAAGGGATGCTTAGAGGAGCGAAGACTGTAACGGAATAAGTCAGCTAAATTTTGTGTAACCGATTCTGCAACCTCCGGTTTCAAGGTGATAAGTGCAGAAATAGAATTGAGGGTATTAAATAAAAAGTGCGGATTGATTTGAGCTCGAAGTGCTTTTAACTCCGATTCCAATGCACGCTGTCGCGCATCTTTAGCTTCACGGTAAAAATAAATAAGATAATAGACAGAATTCCCAATGATGGAAAAAATCACGGAAACAGACATTACCGCTGTAAATACTTCAGCCGGAAGGACGCAAGAGCCTATGAAAATAATTTCAATTTCACGTGCAATATAGATGGATACGACAGTAGAAAGAATTTGAATCAAAATGTGATAAATGACATGAATACGATTTCGGAGCGGAAAGTACTTTGATGCTAACTCGCCTGTGATTAACTGCATCATCGAAAGAATGACAGTGTATTCAATGGACATCAGAAAACCCTTCCACATTGGGTCGGTATCATCTGTTACACCGTAAATCCATTTGATAAGATTTATCGAACCATTAGCTAAAATTGCAATTGATAGCATTACAAACACGGCTATTAACCATTGCCGACCCGTTCTTGGAAAAAGGAGAAAGTGGGAAGAAGGGTCACTTTCTCTTTCGACGCGATCTTGATTCTCTTTCTTTTCAAACATAAAAATTGATTGAAGTTGATTTTGAAAACGATGAATTTGTCTTACAAGATGAAACGTGACCCAAGCTTGCAACCACAATCGCTTTATCGCAAGGGTTCTTAAAAGAATAACTCGTCTTTATTGCCTTTGAATTGAATTAAAACTCCGCTTTGAAACCGCCAACAGGTAAAAACTGCCACTGTAATAATCGATCTTCGCGATTTTGTTTGTTATTCCAGATAATTTGCTCAACATTTTCAAAATTTGCCACATTTTGTAAGTCAATAAAGAATAGCATATTCCAACCGACTAAATTGAAACGATAATCAATACGGATGTCCAACCGCCGATAGTCATTAAATCGCGCGGAATTTGTATTGGCGTAGTCTAAAATACCACGATTTAAGGATTGAGATTGCGCTAAATCAAAAGGCGTGTATGGACGGCCTCCTGCAAATCTGAATTTCGCCGAGACTTCAAGCGCATCTGTAATTTTATATCCTCCAATAGCGGTAAGAACATGACGGTAATCAAAAGCACTTGAACGCTCCGTACCGAAGCCATCAACGAAGCGAATATCTGAAAATCCGTAACTGAGCATCCCATAAAACTTGTCGGTTAATTTCTTTTGAATAAAAAATTCAATCCCGCGGGCATAACCGTTTGAACCGGTAAAAATATATTCGAATCGATTATCGAATCCGGCGCCGGCACTTGAATAAATGAACTGCGGATTTACACCGCTAATAGGATAGTCACGATACTCTTTTGTGTATGCTTCCACCGAAATTTTAAGATCTTCGTCCGGGAAAAATTCAAAACCCGCAACAGCTTGATAAGTTTTCATCCAATCAACTTGACGATTCCGCTCGTCGGCAATGAGCCAAAAAAGCGAAGGAGCTTGTTGATATAAACCTCCTCCCACATTGAACCTTAGGTTTTCGCTGATTTCATAAGTTGCTGAAATTCGCGGTGAGAATGCATGCTGATCACTGATGTAATCAAAGTAATCCCATCTTACTCCCGCTGTGACGCTGAATTGAGTACCAAAATTTCTCGTGTACTGAGTATAAGCGCCTGCCTTAAATGCATTGGTCGTTTGGTTGATAAAAATATTGGGGTTGAAACCGGACGCATCAGTTCCGGCCCTTAAAAAAATATCATTATTGCTTGTTATCGACCTCATCACCAAACCAACTTCCACAAGGTCAAGCGGAGAAATGCGATGCGAGAAATCTGAACGAATCAAGACATTTTCACGATCGGTTGATTCATTACGAAAGTCAAGCGTTCGCCCAATTTCTTCATTTGAAGCATTCAGTGAAACACTATCTCCGCGAACATCACGATAGTAAGTATTCGTCGAAACAGAAGTTCGCACAAAAGTGGTGTTGCTAATCAACCAGCGATGAGAAACTCCTGCGACAAATTGCCACGCGTCGTAATTCAAATCTTGATTCGAAACCGCGGCGACATTATCGCTGCTAAAATCTTTAAATCGAATTTGATCAATACCACCCAACCCAATTAAAGCAAGTTGATGATTTGGAGAAAGTTCTAAGGTTCCCTTTAAATTAAAATTCCAATAATTAGGCACGCCGGTTAATCCGGTTCCTCCAAGAATTAAATCCAAATAACTCCGCCTCGCTGAAAAAAGGAAAGAGCTCTTTTCAGTTTGAATCGGGCCTTCAACAATTGCCCCAAATCCGCCGAGCCCCATATCAAACTTGCCGTGAAAATCGCGCTTATCGCCGTCTCGATACTTAATATCCATTATGGAAGAAAGCCGATCGCCGTACTTCGCACCAAATCCTCCGGCACTAAAATTGACATCGTTTAAAAAATCAACATTGATCATTCCAATCGGCCCGCCGGAAGCACCTTGTGCCGCATAATGATTGATGTTAGGAACCTCAATTCCATCCACCATCAGAAAATTTTCAGATGGCGACCCCCCCCGCGCGATAATATCGTTTCTTGCATCAGAACCCGATACAACTCCCGGTAAAACTTGTACCATTCGACTGACATCCTCCGCAGACCCGGGCGCACGGCGAATTTCTTCTTGTGTCAACACATTCGAACTCACTCTGGTGTCTTCCTTTTGTTCGAAGGAACGCGTCGCTGTAATAACCACCTCACCTTGCGCATAAGAATCAATCTTTAATTCAATTGATAGTTTTGTGCTCTGTGTGCTTCCAACCCGCACATCGCTCCGTATTGTGGATTTATATTCAGGTGCTGTTACTCTTAATCGATAGGTACCCGGAGTTAGACCTTTGAGCTGAAATGTACCGAAAGCGTTGGTGATGGTTCCAAGTTTTGTTCCAACAACTTCAACTTTTGCTCCAATGATTTCTTGCTGTGTATCTCGGTCAAGAACTTGCCCTTCAATAACTCCCGTCTCTTGCGCAAAAATCGCTCCCGAAATAAACAATGCCACAAACAAACTGATGAAATATTTCATAATCTTCTTTTTTGGTTAACGAAATAAAACCGCGAACAAAAATCACGCTCAGAAATCATTTTTCTTGTGCAAATAGCCTGAACGGCAAATCTTTTGGATGAACGGTAGTAAAGAGAGATTGAACGGTAAAGAATTTTTTCTAGTGCAATTCACTAGGAATTTGGTGTTGCGCAAAAGGAACTCTATCTTCTTAAAACTAAAACCCGACTAATATGAAAATTGTTGATGAATTAGAATTCAGTTCTGAAATCGTAGAGGTGCCACTCTTTGCCTCTTTGGTTCGAGCCGGTGCCGCGCAATTTGCCGATGACTATGTCGATACTTTCTTTTCTCTCGATGCTTCTCTTGTTAAGCATTCGAAAGGGGTCTTCTGTGTCAAAGTTTCAGGAGATTCAATGGTGAATGCAGGAATTTTTGAAGGCGATATTCTGATTGTAGATACTCAAGAAGAGCCAAGCAACGGAAAAATTATTATTGCTTCAGTTGAAAATGGGGTTACCGTCAAACGCTTGATGATAAAAGACACTGAAATGTTCCTTCTACCGGCAAATCCGAAGTATGACCCGATTCGTATCGATCACGAAATGGATTTTCGTATTGTGGGAGTAGTAACGCATGTCATCAAAAAAGCATTGTAAGAAAAGAATGAAAAGTTTCCCCATTTGATTCATTGCATAATTCGAAATAGAGATTTGCATAAAAGCCCGACTTTTCTTAACTCACAAGACATTTACACAACTTTCTGCCTTTGGTTCAAATTGAATCGAACCTACTGAAAGCAGTACCGAAAAAGACAATGACAATGTGGCATAATAGCATCTTAGAAACTATTGGGAATACGCCCCTCGTCCGATTAAATCGAATTACCAAAGGATTTCAATCAACCGTTTTGACAAAAATTGAAACCACAAACCCCGGTGGCAGTATCAAAGATCGTATCGCAGTTTCGATGATTGAGGAGGCTGAACAAAAGGGCCTCTTAAAGCCGGGAGCCACAATTGTTGAATGGACAGCCGGAAATACAGGAATCGGTCTTGCGCTTGTCTGCGCCGTAAAAGGATATAAGTCCATTTTTGTAATGCCCGATAAGGTTTCCCAAGAAAAAATTGATTTACTCAGAGCATTGGGGTCTGAAGTTGTTATTACACCAACAGCCGTAAAGCCTGAAGACCCAAGAAGTGTGTACAGTGTTGTTGAGCATCTAGCAAAAACAGTTCCGAACGCCTTTTATCCTAATCAATTTGAAAACCCCGCAAATCCAAGAATTCATTCCGAAACAACCGGTCGTGAAATTTGGGAACAAACCGAAGGAAAGGTGACGCACGTTTTTGCCGCGGCAGGTACAGGGGGAACTGCAACAGGGATTGCACGATTCCTTAAATCAAAAAACCCTAATATCAAAGTCATTGCTGTTGACCCAATCGGCTCAGCTTATCGCGAATTCTTTAAATCAGGAAAAATGCCCGCGGAAATGGGTCTCTACAAAGTTGAAGGAATGGGTGGATCAAAGATTCCAAAAACAATTGACTTTTCCGTTCTTGATGACGTAATGCAAGTCAGCGACCTCGATGCCTTTAACTGCGGCCGTAAACTTTCAAGAATGGAAGGAATTTTCGCAGGAGGCTCGTCCGGCGCAACGCTTTTTGCCGCGCTGCAAATCGCACAGTCACTTCCAAGTTCTGCAGTAGTTGTTGCTATGATTACCGATTCAGGAGAAAGGTACATTAGCAAAATGTACAACGATCAATGGATGAAAGAAAACAACTTTATTCAGCCCTTTGCTTCCGGTAAATCGGAATTGACCGCTTATGATATTCTTAGAGCAAAAAAAGTTGCTGATTTAATTTATGTTACCCCGGAAACGCCGCTCTTCGAAACTTTTGAACTCATGAAGCATCATGAAATCTCTCAAGTTCCTGTCATATCAGATGGCGCGCCTATCGGGAGCATTTCCGAAAAAACAATTTTGAACATTTTACTTCGCGATGAATCTGCCAAAAATAACAAGGTTATTGGGTATATGGAAAAGGCCTTCCCTATTCATGCCCCAGAAACATTACTTGCAGATTTAACTCAAGAACTTAGCCGTGAAACAAATGCCGTATTAATCGGCGACTTTGCTTCACACGAGTTTCACATTTTGACCCGTTCCGATCTAATTGCAGCTATAACCGCGTAAGCGAAATTCAAATTCTGTCTGAACTTGTCATAATTCAAATTTTTAGTAAGGTTTTTTGTATATTCACGCCCTTTTACTTATCGTAGGGGAGGGCAGTCTCAATTATTTGACTCACCAAACCGTGAAAAAAGTAATTTCAAAAAAGGAATCCAAAGAGTTGAAGGATAAATCGCCAAAAAAATTGGCATTATCAAACTCAAATGGTCAGCAAAAAAAATCAATTGTAGTTAAAGCAATTAAAGCCAAAGAAATTTCAAAATCGAAACCGCAATCGTCAGAAGGCAAAGTGGTTGCTAAAGCGAAAGTGAACGAATCGCGCTCCAAATCTTCGAAAGAATCGGATAAGAAGGAGTGGATTTTAGCCGGAAAGGTGAAACCGTTGTACTGCGATATTTGCAACGCACCAACCCCAAGAACTTACGTGGGTGAGTGGAAACCGGCAGAGCATAAAGATCATGAAGTTGAAACAACTGAGGTTCAGGATAAGAAGTACTGGCTAAAGTGTCAAGTCTGTGGGCAAGTTCAGCTTTTTGAAGAATGGAGAATTCAAGTGGACCGCAGTAAAAAGCTTGAAGAATTGAAGCCCGAAGACTGTGTCGCTTATTCCCCTCAAGGGATTTATGTAGTAGGTGATGCAATTTATCACAAAGCGCTTGATAAAATCGGCGTGGTAACTTCAAAGCAAACCACTGCAAGTGGATCACATACTATTATGGTTCAATTCGAAGGAATAGGACTTAAACAATTTTTAGAAAATGTGCCACGAAGTGGTGGCGCAGCTTCAGATGACGGTGAAAGCAAAAAACGCCTGAAATTGAAACGAACTTTGAAACGATAAATTATTAATATTAAATAGACTCGAAAGGAGGTGCTAACTTGGTCGGCGTTCAAATCCTAGATAACGAAACTATCGATAAAATGCTCAAGCGCTTCAAAAAGAAGTACGAGCGTTCCGGAGTTTTGAAAGAATTTCGTAAAAGAACTTATTTCACAAAAGATTCTGTGGAATCTCGCCTCAAGAATTCACGCTCTAAGCGGAGGGCTCAAAGGGCAAATGAAGAAGCAAATTCTTAAGCTCTTTACTTAATGGTTAAAAAGTCCCGCTTCGAACGGGACTTTTTTTTTACAGATTTCATTCACAACTTCAGAAAATGTCACACCGTTTTGAAGGAGAAATACTTGATCTCCCTTCCGATAAATCAATTTCCCATCGCTCTGCCCTAATCGCAGCATTGGCAAAAGGTACGACACATATCGAGCGATTTTCGACAGGCTTGGATAATCAAACCACTTTAACTGTTTTACAAGAATTGGGACTAACGATTCGAGAATATCGAAATCTCTCAAGCCCCGAAGAGCCTTATTCCATTGAAATCCACTCCGAAGGGCTTTGGTCCTTTAAGCAGCCAAAAAAATATCTACAATGCAATAACTCCGGCTCAACGATTCGTATGCTCGCCGGAATTCTCTCTGCCCAACCATTTTGTACAACGCTTGTCGGCGATGCCTCTTTGATGAAGCGGCCGATGAAACGAATTCAAGGGCCTTTGATGCAAATGGGTGCTCAAATCTCACTCTCTCCCAACGGAACAGCACCGGTTCAAGTCTGCGGCACAAAAAATCTCATACCATCAGAATTCAATCTTCCGATTGCCTCTGCACAAGTGAAATCGGCAATTATTTTTGCAGCACTTCATGCTGAGGGTGAAACACGAATTCAAGAACCACTTCAAACCCGAAATCACACGGAACTGATGTTGGGACTGATTCAAAACCAAATCAATCAAAATGATCAAAATGATTCACCCATTGAACCGCCAATAATTTCAATTCAAGGTCCGTTTCAAATTGAAGCGAAGCCATTTAAGATTCCGGCAGATCCTTCTGCTGCATGTTTTCTTGTTGCATTAGGTTTGCTTGCCACACAAGCTCATATCGCAATTCGTAATGTATGTCTCAATCAAACCCGAACCGGATTTCTAAAAGTGGTAAAAAGAGGCGGTGCTAATCTGACCTTCGAAAACAAACGGATTGAATCTGGAGAACAGGTTGGTGATATCATTATTTCAAATCAAAAAATCGCCTCTCCTCTAAGGCTTGAAGACCCTACAGAAGTAGCTAATGTGATTGATGAAATTCCAATGCTTTCAGTTCTCTCAGCATTTTCAACGGGCTCCTTTTTTGTAACGAATGCAAAAGAATTGCGCGCAAAAGAATGCGATAGAATTTCTGCATTAGTTCAAAATCTTCAAGCGATGGGATTCATTTGTAATGAGTGGCCGGAGGGATTCGAGGTCATCAAAAGAGATCGAGAACCAAAAACAAGTGTAGCCATTAATACTTTTCACGACCATAGAATTGCAATGGCGTTTGAAATTATTAAAGTTGCGAAAAGTGAATTAATTGATTTATCTGAAACGGCCAGCATCCCGGTTTCTTTTCCAAACTTTTTTAATGTCATAAAAAAATTGAAGGTTGCTTAACTGATGTTAGAGCAAACAAAGTAAAATTTAAATCGGAAATTCAAGCAAAGCCCGAGATGCTCCTTTGAGAAGCAAAAAAGAGATTGCATAAATGGTAACAAGGGTAATGGAAATCGCTCCTAAAAATCCGGCTTCGCGCTCTTTTGGCGTGTTCATCATAATTGATACCCCAGTTGAGAATAGATAAAGAGAATAAACAAAACCGATTGGGATAAATAACCACCCTGCTAAAGTGGCTGGTGAGGTTCCTGAAAAGAAAAGGATTACCCAAATCGGGGTAGAGCCATAAACACTGAGTTTTGTTGCGCTTAATCGATCCAAAGTAGATCTAAACCTTGGAGAGAGATGATGAATAAAACTGCTTGTGACAAAGAGGGAGAGCATCAAAATCACAAATGCAATCAGGGTATAAATAACAGCTTTTAAGGAAATTTGATACCTACCGCCATAAAACGCAAGCCGAAAAAAAACGGTCGTAAATATCAATGGAAGGGCGTAATCACGCAGAAGGTCTTGAGAATCATAAACCGGTTCCTCATGAATTTTTTTCCAAGCCACATTCGACCGAAATAAAATCGTAAAAACTCTGCCAAAAAGCTCTCTTACTTTCATTTCATTCTATTTCAATTTAGAACTCAGTCTAAACCCAGTTACAAGTCTTTGCGATTCATAAAAAGGGGAATTGGGGGATGATGAATTACTGTCTTCCTACACTTGAATAAATGAATCCCATTGATCTAATTTTTTGAGGATCATAGACATTTCTACCATCAAAAATTACCGGAGCTTTCATCAACGATTTCATTTTTGAAAAGTCCGGGTTTCTAAATTCATTCCATTCTGTGACAATCACCAATGCATCTGCACCTTCAAGGGCTTCATAGTCGCTCGATGCAAACTGAACCTTATCGCCATATATCCCTTGGACATGTTTCATCGCTGCTTCCGGGTCGTAAGCAGAAACCTTGGCGCCTCGTTCAAGAAGATGATCGATAATTACCAAAGACGGTGCCTCTCGAATATCATCGGTGTTTGGCTTAAAGGCTAATCCCCAAAGTGCAATGTGCTTTCCTTTCAGATTTTCTTTGCCACCAAAATGAAGATCAAGTTTTGTGACAATTGAGTGCTTCTGTGCATAATTCACATCTTCTACGGCTTTCAGAATTCTAAAGTCATAATGAAACTCTTCAGAGGTTTTAATCAAAGCTTGAACATCTTTAGGAAAACAGCTTCCTCCGTAACCGATTCCGGCATATAAAAATTGTTTTCCAATTCTTGAATCTGTACCGATTCCTCGGCGAACATGATCAACATTAGCGCCGGCGCGTTCGCAAACATTCGCAATTTCATTCATAAACGATATGCGCAATGCTAGCATCGCATTTGCGGCATATTTTGTCATTTCAGCGCTTCGCTCATCCATCACCAAAATCGGATTGCCTTGGCGGACAAAGGGTTCATACAATTCTCTCATAACCGCAATTGCGCGCTCCGAGGAACTCCCGATGACAACCCGCTCAGGTTTTAAAAAGTCATCAACAGCTACCCCTTCTCGTAAAAATTCAGGATTGCTAACCACATCAAATTCTACTTTGGCATGCTCTGAAAGCGCTTTGTGAACCTTTTCAGCGGTACCAACCGGAACCGTACTTTTATCAACGATGACTTTATAGTCATTCATGATTTTCCCAATATCACGAGCGGCAGTAAGCACATACTTCAAATCTGCTGAGCCATCTTCACCCGGAGGCGTCGGTAACGCTAAAAAAATGACTTGTGAGGATTCAACGGCCGATTTTAAATCCGTCGTAAAATGCAAGCGCCCTTCACGAAGATTGCGTTTGAAAATAACTTCAAGACCCGGTTCAAAAATTGTAATGACACCATTCGAAAGCTTTTCAACTTTCTCTTTCACGACATCAACACAAATAACATTATTTCCGGTTTCGGCAAAACAGGTACCGGCCACTAATCCAACATAACCGGTTCCAATAACAGCAACATTTAAGCCCATAAAATGAATTAAATAGTTTGAAAAAACTTACGGGTGAGTTTTAATAAGCCGCAAAGATAAGGAATTCGAGAAACATCAATGCGATATGACTCACAAATGAACATGTGCAAATATCCGAGAAAAATTCTCCCTTGGCGCTTGTGAATCGATGAAACGGCATAAAGTGCCGATAAATAAATCAATTGAGCCGATATCAGTTACAAAACGGGAATCAATCCTAAGAAAAAGGAGAAATTTCAGAAATTGGATAGAGTCGATTTAGGGTAAAGGAGGCTTGGTTTTATTTGCAAAAGAGACGCTTAAAGTCTATTTTTGTGCCCTGTTTTTTTCACGATTCCCGATTTTGGGTGGGGAAGGTTTTTTTCCCGAACAACTGAAGGCTTGATTTTCGGGATTCAAATGCCACCCTAGCTCAGTTGGTAGAGCAGCTGATTCGTAATCAGCAGGTCGAGGGTTCAAGTCCCTTGGGTGGCTCAAGTAAAGTTTTGAAATTTATTTAAACTGAATCATTCTTATGCAAGAAGGTGTCATTGCCCAAATTATCGGCCCGGTTGTCGATGTTGATTTTCTCGATGGAGATCTTCCATCAATTCTAACCGCTTTGGTTGTAAACAGGCCTAATGGTGAAAAATTAGTTTTAGAGGTTCAACAGCATATGGGTCAAGAGCGCGTAAGAACCATTGCAATGGATGCCTCGGAAGGACTGGTTCGGGGAATGAAAGTGATTAACACCGGTAAGCCAATTAGTACGCCGGTCGGAAGCGGAGTGTTAGGAAGATTGCTGAATGTCGTTGGAGAACCCATTGATGGAAAAGGTCCTGTTCAATCCGATAAATCATATTCGATTCACCGTCCTTCACCCTTGTTCGAAAACCTTTCCACAAGTGTGCAAATGTTTGAAACCGGAATTAAGGTGATCGATCTTTTGGCTCCTTATTCAAGAGGAGGAAAAACGGGTCTTTTCGGAGGTGCGGGAGTAGGTAAAACGGTTATCATTCAAGAGTTAATTAATAATCTTGCTAAATTTTATAATGGTTATTCAGTATTTGCCGGAGTTGGTGAGCGTACACGCGAAGGAAATGATTTGATGCTTGAAATGGAGGAATCCAATGTTATTAAAAATACAGCGCTCGTATTTGGTCAAATGAATGAACCACCGGGTGCACGTTCAAGAGTTGCATTGACGGGATTAGCCATTTGTGAATATTTCAGAGACGAAGAAAATCGGGATGTGCTTCTCTTTATCGATAACATTTTCCGCTTTACTCAAGCAGGTTCTGAAGTATCGGCCTTGCTTGGTCGTATGCCAAGCGCTGTCGGTTATCAACCGACCCTCGCTACAGAAATGGGCGCTTTGCAAGATCGAATTGTCTCCACGAATAAGGGCTCAATTACTTCTGTTCAAGCAATTTATGTTCCTGCAGACGACTTAACAGACCCGGCACCTGCAACAGCTTTTACTCACCTTGATGCGACAACCGTGCTCTCACGGCAAATTGCTGAAATGGGGATTTACCCTGCTGTTGACCCGCTCGATTCAACCTCAAGAATACTTGACCCCAATATTCTTGGAAAAGAGCACTATGAAGTTGCTCAAGGGGTGAAACTAATTCTTCAGCGTTACAAAGATCTTCAAGATATTATTGCCATTTTGGGGATGGATGAACTCTCTGACGATGACAAAGCAACCGTTAATCGAGCACGAAGAATTCAGAGATTCCTATCTCAACCATTCTTTGTTGCCGAGCAATTTACAGGTATGCCCGGTAAGTATATTAAACTTGAAGATACTATCCGCAGCTTTAAAGAAATTTTGGAAGGCCGTCACGATAATCTTCCTGAAGCGGCGTTTCACCTTGTAGGTACAATTGAAGACGCAATTGAAAAGGCCAAAACTTTGGGTAACTAATATTGGGTAACACATAGACACCAAACGAATCAAAAAATGGCTCAACAGTTGCAACCGTTTCAATTTGAAATTCTCTCACCGTCAAAAAAAGTTTTCAGCGGTGATGTAATAAGCGTAACAGCCCCCGGTTTCGACGGTTTATTTCAAGTCCTAAAAGATCATGCTCCCTATTTATCTTCTTTAACCTCGGGCGAAGTTACCGTCGAATTGACCGATAAAACCAAGCAAAGTTTTTCAATAGACGGCGGTTTCTTTGAAGTCAATGCCAATAAAGCCGTAATTCTTACGGAAGGCAACGCGTAGCTCTTTTTCTCTCTCAGAAGAGTAAATGCCAAATATTAAACCAAAGCGTTTGAAACGCGGGGATGTCATCGGTGTTATCGCCCCTGCTAGTCCTGTTTCATCGGAAGAAAAAGTAACCCAAGCTGTGAAGTTTCTTGAGCGGCTTGGGTTTTCAGTTAAGTTCGGTGCGAACACACTAAAAACTTATGGATATTTGGCAGGAACCGATGAAGAGCGCGCAGATGATATCAATTCGATGTTTGCCGATAAAGATGTAAAGGCTATTTTCTGTCTTCGTGGCGGCTATGGTACACCTCGACTGCTTCAGTTAGTCAACTATCGAGTAATCGCAAAAAATCCAAAAATCCTTGCCGGATTCTCTGATATAACGGCACTCTCTCTTGCCATTTATACCAAAACCGGACTAATTACATTTTCAGCGCCGATGATAGCTTCTGATATGGCTCATCCGGATGACTACACACAAGAAAATTTCTGGAGTATGTTAACCGAAAAAGTCGCTGCGCGATGCTTAAGAAACTTTGATGCACATGTACCGCAAGCTGTGATCGCCGGTGAATCAACCGGAAAACTCATTGGTGGCAATTTCTCTTTAGTTTCAAGCCTTATCGGAACCCCTTTTCTGCCACAACTCAATAACGCGATTTTACTTCTCGAAGATATTGGAGAAGAGCCTTACCGAATCGATCGAATGTTTTCTCATTTGTATAATGGAGGAATATTCAAAAAACTAAATGGCCTTGCATTAGGTCAGTTTAGTGATAGTGAACCCGATGATGATGGGCCAACTCTATCAATGGATGAAGTAATTTCTCATTATGCTAAAATGCTACGAAAAGGGAAACCCGCGATTCAAAATTTATCTTACGGTCATATTCGTCAGAAATTAACTTTACCTATTGGTGCTAAAGTTTTGATTAAAGCGTATCGAGGAAAAATAAACTTCGAACTCAAAGAGTCTGTGATTCAGTAAAATTAGAAATAAATCAAGCCATTGAAATCAAGTAAAAAAAAAGCGGCATTAAATGCCGCCTTTTATTCGTGACCAAAAACAATTAGACCTTGATCCGATAGCCAACCCCTTTAATGGTCTCTAAGTTTTCTTGACCAAATTTTCCGAGTCGTTGACGCACTTTGCAAACATGCACATCAACCGTTCGATCGGTAACAAAGATATTTTCACCCCAAACGCGTCTTAAAAGCATCTCGCGAGAAAATACCTTTCCTTTATTTGTGGCGAGCATCCAAAGAAGTTCAAATTCTTTTCGTGGCATAAAAACATTTTTTCCGCCGAGCGTAATTGTATGGGATTTACGGTCAATTTCAAGTGGTCCGATTTTAACTTCGGTTTCACTTTCTTCAGCTTGAATGGGAAGTGAGTTATAGCGGCGAATAATGTTGCGAAGTCTTGCACTCACAACCCGTGGGCTTGCTGATTTATGAATGTAATCATCGGCACCGACTTCAAGACTGACTACTTCATCGGATTCCTCATCTCTACTGGTGAGGATAATAATGGGCATATGCTTTGATTCAGGCATTGACCGAAGTTGACGACACAAATCTAAGCCTGCCTGCTCGCGGCGCATTAAATCAACGATGAGTGCAGAAGGCTTAATGCCAACTTTATTGATTGCTTCGGATGCACTTTGAACCCAAATGACTTTATAGCCTTCTTTCTCAAGATTGGTTCTTAAGTGTGAGGCATAAGTCATTTCGTCATCCGCTACTAATATCGTTTTCGCTTGCATAATCGTTATGTGTTTGTTTGAGTATAAAAAACGCTTTTTGGGCTTACGCTGTATGTAAACTCGCTATGATGATTAAATCGAACTGCTTGAATTCTCTGATGATATAATGAACCAATCGCGTACCACGCTGTTTCCTTGCTGACTGGAAGGCTCTTGGCAAAACTCTGCTGTATGGAGAGTTTCGGCACGATTGAACTAATTTGAAATTGATTCAAGAAAATAGAACGAACTGAGTCTTTTTTTATCTAACATCAATTTCGATGCAAATATACACATTAACTCAAGATTAACAAACGGTTAAGTGAAGATTTAAGAAGAAAAACAGGTGATTTCCTCATTTATCTGGAAATAACGGCAATTTTTACTATTTCAAGCAACGAAGAAGAAAATAAAAAAAATAAATAACAATCTACTCAATATAATATATATTTATTAACATGTTAGAAAATTAGAGACTTAACAATTAAAATCAGCCCTTTTGTCATTTGGATTAATTCGCATTCATCATTTTCTTCGGAAGGGAGCGGAAATTTAATTTGCAAGAAAAGGGTAAACATATGTGGAAAAAAGTGAGGGTGCGAGCAGAAATTTTGTATTGCTTACAAATATGTAGTGAGGAACTTAAATAAAAATTAAATTTCAGTTCAAATTCAAAAAAAATATGATTTTCAAAACAGAGTCAACAGAGATACAATCTTACCTTGAAGATTCAAGTGCCATTTATGATGGATACGCTGCCGGAGTTTATTTCCCTGAAAATGAGAATGATTTGGTAGAAATCACTAAAAATTGCGTTAACCGAGCAAAGTCGCGTGAGAAGGTTCGAATTACGCTTTCGGGAAATGGTACTGGGACGACAGGGGGCAGAATTCCCTATGGCGATTATGTCATTGCTACAGATAAACTCAATAAAATAATTTCGATAGAGAAACATCCCGATGGCAGTGGCTCTGCTCGGGTTCAAACAGGGGTATTGCTTTATGATTTTCAAGCGGAAGTTGAAAGGCAAGGAATGATTTATACGCCTGACCCTACTGAGCGCTATTGTTTTATTGGCGGTACAATTGCCAATAACTCTTCAGGTGCACGAACTTTCAAGTATGGCGCAACACGGCCATATGTATTGCAATTGAAATGCGTATTGCCAACCGGAGAACTTCTCACGATTGAAAGAGGAAAAGTTTTTTCAGATGAACGAGGGGTTATGTCTTTTGAAACTGACAATGGAAGACAAATTGTATGTCAAGTTCCTCATTATGAAATGCCTAAGACGACAAAGCATGTGGCTGGGTATTTTGTCGAAAAACGGACCGACTTGATTGATCTTATCATCGGGTCTGAAGGAACGCTTGGAATTATCGTTGAAGCACAATTGAAATTACTTCCTAAGCCTGATAATCTTTTTAGCGGTTTGATTTACTTCGATTCAGATCAACACCTTTTAGGCTTTGTTGGACAAGTTGTTGAGGAATCAAGAAAAATTGATGGAGAAAAAAAGGTTGATGCAAGAGCGGTTGAATATTTCGATCGCAACGCACTAAATTTTCTAAGAAAGAAGTATCCGCAAATTCCTGAGAAAGCTGAAGGCGCAGTTTTTTTTGAACAAGAAACCAATTCAAGTAATGAAAATTCTCTTCTTGAGAATTGGTTTTCATTGATGCAAATTCACGAGGCAATGATCGATGAATCTTGGATCGCGATGTCGCCTGATGAACAACAGAAGATAAGAGATTTTAGGCATGCGCTTCCTGTACTTGTCAATGAGTGGTATGCGAAGTATCGCCAAAGAAAAATCAGTACCGATATGGCAGTGCCCTACGCGAATTTCTCAAAATTAATGAATGCATATAAAACGGGTTGCGAAAATCAGGGTTTCGATTACATTCTTTTTGGTCACATTGGTGACGCACATCTACACCTCAATATTTTACCAAAAAATCAAGAGGAGGCTCTAAAGGCAAAAGAACTCTACAAAACTTTGATCAAATTGACCCTTGAATTGAAAGGAACTATATCTGCTGAGCACGGTGTAGGAAAGTTAAAATCTGAATTCCTTGTAGATATGTACGGTGAAGAGGGAATTAAAGAAATGGTTGCATTAAAAAAAGCTTTCGACCCCTATTTAATTATGAACATTGGGAATTTGATTCCAGAGAGATTTTATTCGTTAGGGTGACGGGGTTAATACTTTGGAACAGCAGATTTTTCGATAAGGAAAATAAACCGGAATGTCTCTATAGACAAAACAGAGAATATCAAAATAATGGAGAACAGGCCAATGACTTTCGGAATTATTGGTGGGGGGATATCGGGACTTACGGCGGCGTATCAACTTAAAAGCGCCGGCTTTGAGGTTATACTCTTTGAAAGCTCAGAGCATTTAGGCGGAAAGATTCACACAATAAAGAAAAATAAATACGCGTATGATGTTGGCCCAAATACGGTTATTGAGAACAACAATGAGTTCGTTGATTTAATTGAACGATTAGGATTAAACAATTCAAAAATAAAAGCTGATGAAAGCGCAGCAACGCGATTTATTTTATCAAAAGGGAAATTAAAAGCATTACCAACCAATCCACTTTCCTTTCTCTTCGGAAATTTTTTTTCGATTTCTACCAAACTGAAAATATTAACTGAACCCTTTAAGAAGCCAGTATCTGAAGAAGAGAGCGTTGCTGGTTTTTTTAAAAGGCGATTTAGCAAAGAACTGGTTGAACTTGTTATCAATCCTTTTGTTGCTGGTACTTATGCCTCAAGACCGGAAGAATTAAGTGTTGAGGCAGGTCTTTTCAAGCGTTTGAAAACACTGGAGCGTGAGTATGGAAGCATCATAAAGGGTTTTATCCAAGATGCAAAAAAGCAAAAGTTTATCGAAAAGAGATACAGTGGCAAAATGATTTCGTTTGATAATGGGATTTACCGAATTATCGAACGGCTGGGGGAAGATTTAGGAGACTCTATTCAATTGCATCAAACGGTATCAAAAATTGATCTCCACTCAAAGTATTACACCCTACATTATGGCGCAGCGGGCAAAAGCAAGCAAATTGATTTAGAGAGTTTAATTATTGCAACACCGGCAAAAGAAGCGGCATCGCTTTTTGGAAAAGAAGTGCATTTAAGAAAACTATCACAAACAGCCACAGTTCCCGTTGCACAAGTTTTCTTCTCATTTAATCCAATTGAATTTACACCTCAAAAAGGATTTGGATTTTTAATTCCTGAAAATGAAAATGCGAAAATATTAGGAGCGGTATTTAACTCTCATGTATTTCCTGAGAGATATTCAAACACAGTTATATCTGTCTTTATTGGAGGCTCACGGCAGCCGCATTTGGCCTTACTTGCAAAGGATGAGTTAGAAATGTTGGCCTTAACTGAACTTCAAAGAATATTGGGGTTTGCTGCAAAGCCCAAAGAAACTGAAAGTATTCAATGGAGAGAAGCGATACCACAATACACCGTGGGTTATCGTGAAACCCTACAAGAAGTCGAAAAATTCGAAGAAGACTATCAAGGAATTTACTTTTGTGGAAATTGGAAGGGTGCAATTTCAGTTCCTGATGCGATAGCAGAGGCCATCAGAACAGCAAATAAAGCAGTTGCCAAATTCAATTCATCAAGCGAAAAAAAAGTAATCCACTCATAAAAGTTAATGTTGAGAAGCAATTGCTAAAGCAGATATAAACATTCCGCCAACAAGAAAATTTTGAGCAATTGCATTATACCACACATCGCGCTCTTTCGGGTTTTCAACGAATTTAATTTGAAGGAAAATTTGAGGTAAAATCATAAAAAAGACCAGCATTGCATGAATAGGAAAGCCAAGAAATAAAAGATAAAGCGCTGCCATTACCTGTCCTACATTAATTAGAATTGATGCGATAACAGCGGCTTTTTTTTCTCCAAAAACAACGGGCAAAGTCATGATCCCAACTCGAATATCTCCTTCAGTCGATTTAAAATCATTTACAGTCATTGTGCCTGTACTGGCAATCGCGTAAAAAAGAGATATCAATATGGAAGGCAAAGTAATTTCACCTCGATAAGCAACTTCACCCGCGAGCCAAGGAAAAACCAAGTAAGAGAAGGCGACAATGATATTGCCCCACCATAAACGCTTTTTAAGTTTTATTGGCTCTGCACTGTACAAATGCGCATTGATAATTCCGAGAATCGAGTGAGTGACAACGAACGGATGAATTAGCCAAGCAGCAAAGATGGAAAGGAGAGACCATACAGCGATAAGTAAAACCGCATTAGTAAGGGAGATATCGCCAGCCGGTAATGGTCGAGTAGGTTCATTAATCTGATCAATGTGCCTATCAAAAAAATCATTCAGCATCTGGCAAGTGCCCGTTACTAAGGGTCCGGTAAGTAAAACACCTAACCAAAATTTCCAGTCAGCAAGGTTAACCCAAGTGAATAATCCACTTGCAACAGAGCCGCACACAAAACTCCAAATCACTGGAATCCAAGTGATAGGCTTTAGGAATTTAAGCAGCAAAGCAATTGGTTTTTGCTTTCGACGTTCGGTATCGCCTTTGTCTCTCCGAATACCAGAGGCATCGGACAAGCGGGATTCAAAGGAATTGGAAGAGGATCCCTGAAGGGGGCTGGAATCATTTACTTCGGGCATTGTCTTACAAATTAATGACTTGTAAGTGAATCATAGATAAGGACAGCCGCAGAAATGAAGAGTAGATTAAATAGTGCAAGTGGAAAAAGTTTTTTCCAACCTAAATCCATCAATTGATTGTATTTGAATCGTGGGATTGTCCATCGAACCCAAATAAAAACGAAAATCATGAATAAGGTTTTAGTCACAAAAGCGGCAGTTTGAAGATACCACGGTGCATCACTCCAAAATGGAACTTGATATCCTCCGAGAAATAAAGTAGAGATGACGGCTGAAGCAACAATCATATTGGCATATTCAGCCAAAAAGAAAAGCGCAAATTTCATTGACGAGTACTCGGTATGGTATCCACCGACAAGTTCTTGCTCTGCTTCGGGTAAATCAAAAGGTGCGCGGTTAGTTTCCGCAAATGCAGCAACCGTAAAAACAATAAAACCGAGGAAATTGCGGCTGCAATTCCAAAGAAGCGGATTGGCTGTTTGAGACTCAACGATATCAAGCAATGAAAGCGAATTTGAAAGCACCACCACGCTCACTACGGCAAGCCCCATTGATACCTCGTAACTAATCATTTGTGCAGAAGAGCGAAGTCCTCCGAGAAGGGAGTACTTCGAATTTGAAGACCATCCTGAAATGGTTATTCCATACACTCCTAAAGAAGTGATGGCAAGGATGTAGAGCATCCCAACACCGATATCTGCAATCGAAACGCCTTTTGAAAAAGGAACAACGGCAATGGTTGTTAGGGCAGCAAAAAGCGAAATCATAGGGGCAAGTAAATGAAAAAAATGATTGGAAGTGGCGGGAACAATATCCTCTTTGAATAGCAACTTCACCACATCTGCAATCGGTTGAAGCAGACCTGCCGGCCCAACACGATTCGGCCCGATACGGTGTTGAATCAGCGCAGCAATTCGGCGTTCAGCGTAAACGGTATATGCAACCGAGGTAAGCAAAACAAAGAGAACAATTCCTAAAACCATTAACCGGTCTAAGAATGTAAGCGTCAAGAAAAATTCATTAATCATACTTCAAAAAAATTATCGCTTCGGAAAACGCAAGGGAACAATAGGCGTATCACGATGAATTTTATAATGAATAACTGCTGATTCAATCGTGAGCCTCAATGATTCTCTTGGAAAAGGTTTAAGCAAATATCGGTAAATATTTCCTTCATTTATCATTCTTATTGCAAGAGAGGCATCTTTAGCCGAAGTCATTAAAACAGTGACTACATTTGGGAATGTATTTTTAACTGAAATTAAAAAATCAGAACCATCCATTTCTCCAGCATTCATATCACTGATTACAACTGCAATTGAATGGGTTTGAAGCCACTGAAAGGCTTCTTCCGGGGATGAGGTAATACGGCAAGTATATTTCGATGAAAAGAAATCATGATAAGCTCTTAAGTGAGCGGGATTATTATCAATAAAAATAAGTTCAAACTCAGATTTTAGATCTTGATTCAGGGAGGATATTGGAGGAACTAAAACCGAAGCCGCAGGGATGCTACGATTTGTACTCATCATAGTTCTTTGGCTATAAATAGAACAAGCATATCGAACGGTTTCTCGCAGTTTATCGGACTGCCAAGGTTTATTGATATATCGGAATATTTCGCCGACATTCACCGATTGAACAACCGCATCCAAATCGGCATATCCTGTCATTAAAATGCGAATCGTATTTGGAGATAGGTTTTTAACCTCTCTTAGAACTTCAACGCCTGTCATTGAAGGCATACGTTGATCACTGACGATAACCGAAAACGAATGGGTTTTAAGTTTTGCAATAGCATCTTCACCACGTGTTGCAGTGGATACATCATAATCATCAAAGAGCAATTCAAGCGATTGAAGAATTAATGGTTCGTCATCAAGAAACAGAATTTTGTGATCTTTCATATACAGACAGTAAAGTGGTGATGATCTAAAAAGTACTGAGAAGGCAACGCCCTATTCAGATTGTATGCTGAACAGGGCATTTCTCTTTACTCGGCAAAAGGAGAATCGAAATCAGAATTTGCTAATGGTTTGATTGATGATGCTGTCGTTTGATTGGCTGAGTTGGCCACAGGAAGTTCAATTGTGAATTCCGTGCCTTTACCCGGCGCGCTTTGAACATGAATTGTGCCCTTATGTTTTTCAATAATTTTGAAAACAATGGATAAGCCTAGACCGGTTCCTTTGCCTACTTCCTTTGTGGTAAAGAAAGGTTCAAAAATCTTTTTAAGGTTTTCGGGTGGAATTCCAACGCCATTATCAGCGATTTTTATTATCACTTTATCCGCTTGGTGAGCCGTTTTAATGATGATTCGACCGGATCTTTCATCAACGGCTTGAACAGCATTGGTCACCAAATTGAGAAAAACCTGATTCATTTGAGCCGGAAAGCACATTACATCAGGGATTGATGAAAAGTGCTTTTCAATGGAAATTCCGCCTTTGAACAAGTGACCCGCAATTTTCAAGGTTGATTCTAACGAATCATTAATGTTTGTTAGTTTGAAGGTTGCTTCATCTAACCGAGAGAAATTTTTAAGATTGATAATCAAATCTTGAATTCGGTCAATCCCTTCAAGGGTACTCTTAAATAGATTTTCTGATTCATTATAAACGCGATTTTTAACTTTTTGGGAGAGCGAATCAATTTGCGAAAGCATCATTGCAACATCACTTGGGCTTCCATACATAATTTGACCGCGAAGTTTATCATACGCAGCAACCAAATCTTTGACTTCTCTATTTTTAGTTTCTAAAAGATCAACATTATTACGTATAAATCCGAGTGGTGTATTCATTTCATGAGCTAAGCCGGCAACCATTTGTCCTAAGGATGACATTTTTTCTGCTTGCATCAGTTGAACTTCGGTATTTCGTGCATTCTCTTTTAGGCTCATCATTTCAGTGATTTCCATTACGAAGGTCACCTTTTTGCGCTTACCGTCCGAACCGACAATCCGTGCTGCATCTGCAAGAATATAGAGCGGCTTTCCAGTTTTGTGAACGGTTTGCCATTCCCCACGAACTTCTTTATAGCCATCGAGGTACTTTTGATGTAAATCAATCCAAAAATCACGTTTATCGGATGGTACAATTTTCGTGAAGGGTTGCCCAATCAATTCCTGAGCGGAATATCCGTAAATATCACTATAAGCTTTGTTGACATATTCAAGAACACAACTTTCATTTGTGATACAAATTCCAAGAGGCGTTGCATCAATAATGGTTCTGAGTCGAGATTCACTTTGACGAACCGCGTCATCGGCGTTTGCAGAATTTAAAGAAGGTGCTGAAGGTTGTGCCGTTGGAGCAGAAGTCGCGGGCGACCCACTTCGGCTTGCAAGTTTTTGCAACCATTCATCATAATTCATTGGGGGTGGGGCAGATGAACCCCCGGAAATTTGCGCGGGTTTGGTACCTTCAGATAAATTTGAGCCTTGACCTAACTGTTGTTGAAATTGATTTAGCGCATTTTGGAAATCGGACATTAAATAATTGAGCCCACCTGTCGGAAGCTGTCCTACAGATTGAAAGCGCATCATCATATCAATCATTTCCATTTGTTCAACGGCTTTGAGTGCTTTTTTGAGGGTCTTTTTGAGTTTCTTGAAGTCAGTCATAGTGGTATCAATTGTTTTAATCTTGAAAAGAGGAGCGATATGCTGAGACTCAATTGCGCTAAAAAGCGTTCGTTTTGATAATCCAGTTATGCTCATTTTTAGATTTCTAATATAAGAAAGGGATATTTTTAAGAAGGTCTTAAATGAAAAAACTTCACGAATTAGCATCAACTTACTGACAAATGACATACAAATTATTTTATCTAATTTTTCTGATTAATGGGTGTGCTTCACCTGCTTCCAACGAAATTACTTCTGAGGTAAGCGGCATCACTAGAACGGATGCACAAGGGAGGGTTCTGCAACAAGACCCCGACGATTGGAGAATACAGAGAAACTTTAACGGCTTTATCAGTCTAGACCCACTTTATCCAAATCCAACTTCAAATGGAATTGTTAGTATAGGGATTCGGTATTCACTTCCTTCTCCTATTCGTTTAGATATTTTATCTACTTCTACTGCAAATACACCGGTTCTCGTTGGATCATTTAATACGCCAAGTTTTGGGACACAATTTTACACCTTCAATTTGCAATCTTTAAGCGCAACAGGAAATCTTGCAGAACTCAAGGGAAAGATTTTTAGGCTGCGTTTCTATGATGGAAGCGGGGCGCTAATTACTTATGGGGATGTACAATTTGAATAAATGAGTTTCAATTTATGGGTGAATTATGGAAAGAATGAGAATCGCAGATAAAATTCCAAGAATATCGGCAAAAAGATCTTTAAGACTAAAAATATTTGTGGGAGATAAATCATCGGCAATTTCTTTTCCAAAGCCAATCATTAAGGTTGCGCCAGCGGAAGGAAGCATCGCATCGTTATTTGGTAATGATAATGCTGATTTTGCAGAGTAATATCCCGCAAGCGTCATCAAAAAACTCAAGCCAAAGTGCTTTAATTTATCAGTGCCCAGCCATTGTTCATTTTGTGAAAGGGTAACTTTTAGTGAGCTTATGTTTGGTTGCCGAAAAATACTTATTACTGAGATTGAATTTGAGTCCAAAGTAGGCGTTGAGGAGATCAGGGGAGACTGTTGTGAAAAATGAAATGAGTGAGTTGAAGAAGAAGTGAAAACAGGAGTTAAAAATATGTTTAATGAAGAAAATTCACTGTTGGTTTGTTCAATGAAATCATTCGAGGAGCGGTTGTTAGCAAATTGAATTCGCCATTGACTTGAAAAATCAATTGAATTGTTAATCTTAAAAGTTTGAGATTGAAGAATATGAGGGTAAAAGAATTCACACAAAAAAATCAATTGAATAAGGGATGGCAAAGTGAAATAAAAAGGGGAAGAGGCGATTTTTTTCATTTTTGAAATATCGGCATAAGATGTTAAGCCGTTTCGTTGGGGGCATTGTTTTTTTGGCGCAATAGAATACTAACGATTCTATTTCCTTCTACCTTTTCAATCTCGATTTCATAATTTTGGTAATCAATTTTCGATTTTTCGTCGGGAATATCTTCGGCAAGATGTAAAACAAGTCCTCCTACGGTGGTATAGTCTCCGCTTTGATCCTCCGCTTCTTCAAGAAAAACTGATTTTCCGATCAGTTCATTTGCTTCTGAGATAGACAGTGATGCATCGAGCCAGAAAGCGCCGTCTGGCATAAGTTTATGTGATGCGGATTGTGAATTTGGGGAAAAGTCACCCTCGCCGATGATGGTCAGTATTACATCTTCAAGTGTTAAAAGACCGGCCGTACCGCCATATTCATCAACAACAATTGCCAAGTGCATTCTCCGTTTTTGGAACTCTCGTAATACATCGTCGAGATGCTGCGTTTCGGGGACAAAAATGGGCTGTCGTGCAATTTTCAACCAATCGTCTTTAGTGAATTTCTTTCTTGAATTCAAAAACTTAATGAGATCTTTTGCATACACAACCCCAACGATGTTATCCAAATTGCCATCATATAAGGGAAGGCGAGATCGCTTTTGCTCGATAATGATATCAAGCGTTTCAGCAAGTGAATCTTCAACACTGATTGCTACGATTTCTGTTCTTGGCGTCATGATTTTACGGACTTGCCTTTCGCGAAAATCGAGCAAGTTTGTTAGGAGTTCTTTCTCAGTATCTTCAAGGTTTGTTCGTTCAAGGCCAATTTTTGCGATGGTTTCTATATCATCCTCTGAGAGTGTTTTTTCGGCAAGAATCTCAGCGCCGCGAATTCGAAGTATAAACCCTTCAACAAAAGAGGTGAGAAGTAAAACGGTTTCTGAAAGAGGATAAAATAAGATTTGAAAAAACAAAACGCCTCGTGCTGAAATCATTGCGAATCGTTCTGAATGCTTAACGGCAACAACTTTTGGGACGATTTCTCCAAAAACTAAAATAATAAAGGTGACTCCTAAGATATCCGTCAGATATGCGGCTACGGGAGAAAGCGTGTAGTACTGAATCAAGGAATGGGTAAAACTTGCCATTATGACAGAAATACCGACATTAACAAGTGTATTGCCAATTAAAAGTGTAACCAAAATTCTCTTTGGATTTTGTTGCATATCCAAAAGCATTTCGATTCGGGAGCGATCTTCAGGGGATTCGCGAAGGCGAATTTTGAGATTTTCTTGGGTGAGCGAAAAAAGGGCAACTTCAGAACCCGAAAAAAACGCTGATAAAACAAGTAGTAAAGGTACCGCCCATAATATCAGCGTGTTTTGCAGAATAATTTCGATGGTTATCTCCGTTTAATTAGCCAAATGGAGGCCACGATTCAAAGTGACCTTTTTAGATTTTGGCACAAAAAATAATGCTTCAGAATGGGAGATCATCTTTATCGGGAGCCAGTGGAACATCATCCGGATTAAATTTCGGTTTTGAAGATGATTTTGAAAATCCTTCGTCCGGCGAAGACATTGATGAGGACTCTCGTTGGCTTGATCCGCCCATACCGCCTAACATTTGCATATCTGTACAAACGATTTCGGTCATGTAGTTCTTTTTTCCGGTCTCTTTATCGTCCCACGAGCGGGTTTGAAGTTTACCCTCAATATAAACTTGTTTGCCTTTGGTAAGATATTGCTTACAAATTTCAGCGAGTTTATCCCACACCACAATCCGGTGCCACTCAGTTTTTTCAACGGTTTGACCGTTTTTATCCTTGTAACTGTCTCCGGTGGCGATATTGAAATTAACGACAGTTGAGCCACTCGGGGTGACTCGTGTTTCAGGATCGGCGCCTAAGCGGCCGATGAGCATTACTTTATTCAGGTCTCGCGCCATAATTGATTTTGAAAGAGGATTAAAAGTGGAAAAAGATTAATGTAATTATCAAAAAAAATTAATTGTAACAAATTAAAATAACAATTTGAAGTGCATTCATCCAAATTGACTCGCAGAACTATCTCCTGATTTAATCAAAAGGAATAATTGAAGGATGTTTTATTTCCCTTCAAAAATACTTTTAACGAAAGCGGTTCTTCGGCGTGCAATTGGAATTTGAGAACCATCCGAAAGTTTTAGCATCATGTTTCCATTAAACCAAGGAATCAATTCAGAGACGCTATTGATTTGAACAATATGACTCCGATGAACCCTTAAGAAATCGGAGCTTTGAAGCCGAAGTTCCAATTCGTCCAGTGTAAAGTCTGTTCTAAATTTACCTTCTTTCAAATAGACATAAACCAATTTGTCCTCGGCTTCGATTCGAATGACTTCCGCAAGATGAATCACCTTTAATTTGGTTCCTACCGAAACACTAAGCCTTGAAAGCGGGGAGTTTTCTCTTGATTTTTTTAATTGTTCAAGTTGAATGGGATTTTCTTTCGAGGCGATTTTTTCGAAAACGTGATTTAATGAATCAATGAGTCGCTCTAATCGGACGGGTTTCGTTAAATAATCAATGGCGTGAATCTCAAAAGCTTTGATTGCGAATTCATCAAAAGCAGTAACAAAAATTACCATTGGAAGGGGCTTGGGAAGCAAGTCTAAAACGTCGAAGCCCGACATTCCGGGCATTTGAATGTCAAGAAAAATGAGGTCAGGAGAATGCGCGGCAATAAGTTCAATGGCTTCTGATCCATTTTTTGCCTCTGCAACGACTTGAATCTCGAAATCTGTTTTCTTTAAGAGCGAGATAAAGCGCTCACGGGCCAAGTGTTCATCGTCAACAATAAGACAGCGAAGCATAAGTTTTGATTTATTGAAGAAGAACTTTCAGAAAAAGTCAGTTTGGTGTGATGGAATTAAACTTGCTTTATGATAAAAAAGACTACTTTAAATGGTATTGATTGAACATAAATCTAAACCATATATTATGAGAGAAATCGTTACCAATCGCAAATACTGCACCTTCATTCTATTTTTATTCTTTTTCACAGCCTTGAATTTATCGCTTCATGCACAAGAAGCAAAAACGATTGGTGAAGTATTACCTCAATTAAGCAATGATGGCGCAAAGGCATATGCAGGACCGGTTGCAAAAAACCTAGGCGTGAATTTGAACGGAGCTTGGTTCGACCGATCGCCACAAGCAAAGTTTTTAGGATTCACTCTTGAAATCGGCGCGGTTGGAATGCTCTCCGACATTCGTGACATCGATCGCCGTTTTTCTGCCGCGGGTACTTTTCGTTTTGACTCGATTCAAACTGCGACAATTTTAACAGGATCAGGATTAAGTCGGCCCTCAGGGACTGATTTTCAATCTTCTTTTCAAAGAGAATTTTTTGACTCTGCCTTGGTGAGCATTGCAAGACAAACATTTAACATTGGCTTTTCAGGTGCTACAATTTTTGGTGATAAGAATGATTCCTTGAAAATCACTTTATCAGGAAGACCGGTGACCATTTCATATCGCGATCCATTAACCAATCAGAGAAAGGATTCAACCGTTTCACTTGGAGGATCAACTATCCCGCTTCCTTTTGGCGGTGTTCTTTCACCCAATGATTTACCGTTCAATCGCCTTCCATTAGTTTTACCACAAGTTTCCATTGGAACAATATTAGGAACACAAGTCACTGTACGTTATATCCCACAAATCAAAGGGGTAGAAGCATTAGGTAAATATGATATGTTAGGATACGGCTTTCAACATAATCCGGCCGTTTGGCTGACGCCCTTAGGGGTTAACCTTCCATTTGAAATTTCTGTTGGTTACTTTACTCAAAAAATCACCTTTGAATCAAATTCTGCAGTCACTTCAGGAACGGTGCGCTTAAAGGCGACATCGACAGCCTACGGAGGAATGATTAGCAAGGCATTTGGAATGACGCTTTTCAATATTGTGCCTTATGTTGGGTATTTAAGAGAAACAGCCAAGACCGAATTTGGATACGATTTCGAAACTGATGTTCCATTTCAAGCGCAGCCGCTTAAGGTTCCGGTGTTTTTTGAAGTGGATGGAGGAAATACTCAACGATGGACTGTGGGACTTAGTATTCGATTTCTATTAATGAGTATTCATGTTGACTATAATTTTGCCAACACCAATTCAATCACAGCAGGAATAATGGCCAATTTGAGTTTTGAAAAGTAAAAGGACGTGAGACTAGCCGCTTTATAACGAAAAAGACAATGAAGGAAAAAAGACCAAAAAGAAAATTGAATTCAAATGCCGGAAAGTCTCAACCAAGAGATTGGCTGAAGCCGGCTCTCCGTTCTTCAATTCATGAATTTAATCAAGCCATAACGGCTTTTGGGTTCACGGCTTCAAGTCTTTCATTGATTGCTCAGCAAGTTGAACATCGGAAAGCAACGGATATAAAACGAGAGCTTTTAGATCTTTCCGTACAAATGAAGGAGGCAGAACTTCGGTATAAGCGTTCAGTTCAAGTTCTAGATTACTTTACTTCAAGTGAAATGAGAGCAGAAAGAATCTCATTGCAAAAATCATTTGAAGCGGTATTTGAATTATTTCAAACTTTTCTAAGAAAGCATAAAGTTCAAGTAACATTCGAATGTAAAAAAGAAATCATTCTTGAATGTCTTCCTGAAAAGATGTATCGGATGTGGGCATTTTTACTTATTGCGATAACTGAACAATATTTACACCCCACATCGAAAGTGAACACGGCGATTCGAGTTAAGATTGTAACAAAGCAATTCCAGAAAGATGTTCGTGTCAGTTTGAAATGCAACAGATTTGGAAATTCTTCGGCGATTTTTACTCAAATGATTCAAGAAATTGGAATACTTAGAGACATGAATAAAAAAAATGAAGTTGTGGTTGATGATGGGCATTGTAAATTGATCATTATTTTTGAAGAATAAACGCTAAATCAAGTCGTAGTTTTTTAATCCACCAGATTATGAAAAGACCCTTGTTAAAAAAACCTTCAGCCAAGAAGAATTCTGAAAAGAATTTAGAAAGGGAATCGATGATAGGCATCGAACCCAATGAGCCAAATGGATACCGTGTGTTAATTGTCGATGATGATCAACTCATTCGGAAAACACTCTCTCAAAATTTGGCGCTTTCTGGGTATATGCCGTCAACAGCCGGAACAGCGAAAGATGCAATCAAAGAATTCGATCGAAATAAACCGCATATCTCTTTGGTTGACATTAACCTTCCGGACTTAGATGGGTTTAGTTTGTTAAAAACCCTTCGGAAAAAAAACCCGGAAGCAGAGATCATTTTCATTACAGGTGAGGGTGATATGAATGTGGTTATTGAAGCGCTTCGTGTTGGCGCATCTGATTTTGTACCAAAGCCGCTATCGATTCACACACTTCTCAATGTTCTTGAAGCGGCAGCACGGCGGGTTGAAACTAATCTGAATAAGAATGGAGAAGACAAGAAGAGGGATTCCAAAAAGAAAGGATATCTCAACGAATCTCTTCCTATTCACGTGCAGGCTTTTGGCCCTTTGAGAATTATGATAAATGGTCGGGAGATTATTGAACGGGATTGGCAAAATGCTATGAACGGCGGTGTGATGAAGATATTGCTAATGAATCATAAAAAAGTGGTGACCACAGAGTCGCTCATCGAGTCTTTAAGAAAAGGTGCTTCCTTCAGAAGTGCCGAAGTAATGGTATTTACAGCGATTTCATTTATCAGGAGATTATTAGAACCCGAGTTGAAGTCAGGGAGAAAATCAAAATATATTATAAGTCATGAAAATGGCTATGAGCTCAATTTTGGTGAATTCGGAACTGATTATTTTTATGACATTGAGCATTTCGAAAAGCTAATTAAGCAAGCCAGAAATGAAAAAAATAATGCGTTATTTCAACAAGCAGTAGAAATTTACAGTGATGATTTTTTAGCCAATAATGTAGCCGATGAATGGAGTTCGTTTAACCGCGAAAAACTTCGCGACACGGCGCTAACCGCTTTGTCCAATTTAGGTGAATATTCAAAAAAAGCCAGTCAATTTGATGAAGCCGCGCTCTATGCGAGAAAAATGATTTCCCTTGATGCTTTATTTGAGCCTGCCTACCTTCTCCTAATCGATTCACTTATACTTCAAAACCGCCACACTGAGGCAAAGCGCGTTGTCAAGCAAGCCGAAGCGGCATTTCAAAAATTGCTTGATGCGCCATTGCCGCCGATTATCGCTTCACGAGTGAAAGGTTAAATCTGATCAACACTCAAAACTTATTTAAGGCTTATCATAAGGTTATTCAAATTGGTGTTTTAATCACTAAAATAAAGCGTTAGTCATCACTGCTGAGATGAATTTTTACTTAAATTTTTGAATACCAATTGCTATGGAGAATAACCGTGCCAAATTTTATGATCAATGCACGGATGCGATTGCAATCATCAATCGTTCGGGAGTTGTTTTTTGGCATAACTCGGCGTTTGAAAAGCTTTTTAGCCGAGTCCCCGAATCGAATTTCCAATCCTTCTTATGGTCTTTATTCCCTTCCGATAAACAAACTGAGGCGGAACTGATTATAAAAAAAGCACTCACCACAGATTTTGGAAGCCCCATTCATTTTGCTCTTCTCGGAAAAAATGGTTCAAGTATTATCCTTGAAATTTCTTTTCATGATGAGCTTTGGGCAGGTGAAATGCGACTCCTTGTGCTGATAAAAAACATTACGGAGCAACAAACAAGCCCAAAACGAGAACTCTTACAGGGTGAACTGACGGCACTTAGAGATCAATTTCAAAAACTGCTTCATGAACAAAAGAGAATCGAAGAAGATCTGCTTAAATCTCAACAAAGCCTCAAAGAAAGTGAAGAGCTTTTTCGCTCAATAGCAAAAAATTTTCCGAATGGTGCAATCAATGTACTTGATAAGCAATTCAGGCTTGTATTTACAGATGGCGAAGAATACACCCGTTTCAAAATTGACCCTAAAGAGTTGATTGGAAAAACCCTTGAAGAGATTTTTGTAGGAAAGGATTTGACCGAAACAAAGGCGGCCTATTCTAAAGTGTTTGAAGGAAGCACCGAGCGATTTGAATTCAAGAATTTAAATCAATTTTATGAAAATGTGGCGGTGCCACTTAGAAATGAAAAGGGAAAAATTGAGCAAATTTTAACCGTTACGCATAATATTTCTGAAAAAGTTTTGGCGAAGGAACGGGAGATTGAATCAAGATCACGATTGCAGGCAATTGCAGAGAATCTTCCCGGAATTGCTTTCCAGTTTATCCTTGAGCCCGACGGCAATTATTATTTCAGCCATCTCAGCCAAAAGTCAAAGGAAGTATTTGGCATTTCGTTGTTTGAAGAGTTCGACTCAGTAAAAAAGATATTGCGTTTCATTCACCCCAGAGATTTATCTCGGCTTGTGAAGGCATTGAGAAAATCTCAAATGGATTTAAGTCCGATTTATTGGCTTGGCAGAGTCATTCATCATCAAGAAGAAGTATGGGTTGAAGCATTTGCTTCTCCACGAAAGCTTGAAAATGGAAATACGGTTTGGGATGGAATTCAATTTAATGTTACAGAAAGAATTGAAGCTGAAAATCAAATCAAGCGATCTTCGGAGCAACTGAAATTGGTAATTCAAAATGCGCCGATTGTGCTGTGGTCGGTGAATTTAGAAGGTCGATTCACGCTCTCCGAAGGTCGGGGTTTGAAAAAGATGGGGTTTAAACCGGGTCAGGTTGTGGGAATTGCGGTTGAATCGCTTTACGGCGAAAATCGCGAGTTTATGGAGAATGTAAAGCGCGCACTTGAGGGCGAAACACGCGAGTTTTCAACACTTAATATTATAGGCGGTGAGATTCATGCATACAAACATTATTTGCAGCCAATTGAAGATTTAAAGGGTAAGCGAGTTGGCTTAATTGCCGTTAGCATTGATGCAGCCGAAGAGCAACGGGCAATTCTAAATGAAGAGCGGCTGCTTGTGCTTGCGAACAATTTGCCCGGACTCATTTTCCAATCGGAGGATAATCGCGATGGGATTGGCAAACTGACATTTGCAGGAGGACGGTTGCAGGAATTTGGTTTGATGCAGGATCAGCTTGTTGGTAAAGAAAATATAGAAGAGCTCTTATTTCATCCGGATGACATTGAGGGATTTCGGGAAGTCGCAAAGGAAGGGATGCGGCAACTAAAGCCTTACCGTTGGGAAGGGCGTGCCGCTATCGGAACCCGTGTTAATTGGGTTGAAATTTTCGCTACACCGCGACAATTTGAAGGCGGGAAAAATTTTGTTGAAGGATTAATTCTTGATATCTCCGAAAGAAAAAACACCGAAAATAAGCTTAATGAGGTACTTCGAATCGCCAAAATTGGCGCGGTACTTTTTGACATAAAAAATCAAAGGTTATTCTACACCAATCGTGTTCTTGAATTAATTGGCCTTCAAGAAAAAAAGGGTGGCGGTCTATGGATGAAAGTTGAAAATATTGGTCAATATACTCATCCGGAAGATATCAAGATTCTAAAAAGCGGTATTCAGAAGGTATCGGATGCCTACGCACGTAATCAAGAATCCAATGACCCTTTTGTATTTCGAATTAAACGCGCTGATTCCGGAGAAACCCGATATATCTACGTCTTTAAAACGGAGATATTTTTTGGAGACGATCATCAAGAGTTTCAAGCGGTTGCCACACTTCAGGATATAACTGAGCGGATTGAACTTGAGACAGAATTGGAGCGAAATCGCGATCGTATCAAAGCCGTCATTGATTGTTCAAATGATTACATTTTCTCCATTGCAAAAGACTACACGATTCAGTTACTGAGCAAAAAAGTTATTGAAGAAACCAGAAAAGACCTTGGATTTACTCCGGTAACGGGAGATAATTTATTTAAGATTATTTCTCCTGAATCCACTTGGAAACCTCTCATTGATAAAGCATTTCAAGGAGAATCTTCAAAAGTAACAACCGCACACTTTGGTGATTATTACTTTGAAAATATTCTCAATCCAATTTTCGATAAAAACGGCAATGTTGTCGAAGTTGGGCTTTATGCTCGTGACCTCAGTGAATACAAAAAATTAGAAAACAAGCTGATTGTTTTAAACGAATCGCTAGAAGCTCAAATACAAGAGCGCACGGCGCGCTTACGTGAAAGCGAGCAGTTTTATCGTGCGATTGCAGAGAATTACCCTAATGGAGCGATTGGGATATACAATCGAGAATTTCGATTGCTTTTTACCGATGGTATGGAATTCAAACGGTATGGGCTCGATCCAAAAGAAATCATTGGAATGCGTATCGATCAGATTTACCTACCTGAATCCCTCAAAATCATAAAAGAGAATTTTGAAAAAGCATTTAAGGGAGAACCCAGAAATTTTGATTTAACTGTTTTGGAAAGCAGCTATCACTATCTCATTTCACCCATTCATGAAGAAAATGGCGAAATAGAAAAAGTACTGGTTGTTATGCAAAATATTACCGATCGGCTTGAGTCAGAAAAATTACTGAGAGAAAAGGAAGAACGGCATCAAGCCGTGTTGGAACAAACCGGCCAATTGGTCTATGATGCCGATTTAACCACAGGTTTAATCAAGTGGAGCGGTGCAATCAAACAGATTACCGGATTTGAGGAAGACGAATACCGGGTTGATCTTAATGAATGGGAAACGCTGATTCACCCTGAAGACCAAGAAAAGGTTATTGAAAAGCTGAATCAAACTTTGCAAACCGGAAGCGACTTCAAAGCCGAGTATCGATACAAACGAAAAAACGGGACTTATTTTTGGGTTGAAGATAATGGTGTTTACCGAAGCGATCGAAGTGGGAAACCGGTGAAGTTGCTTGGTGCAATGAAAGATATCAGTTTTGAAAAGGAGATTGATTTGGAGCGTAAGCGAATTACAGAGAAGATGCTCGCGGCTCAAAAAATGGAATCATTAGGAACTTTGGCCAGCGGTATCGCTCACGAATTCAATAATCTCTTGGCTATCATTGAGCTTGCCAATGAGCAAATGAGAATTTATAAAGATGCCCTTCATATCGATCGAAACAGCAGCACCATTCAAAAAACAGTGGAACGTGGCGCGCATATTGCGCGTCAATTGCTTGATTTTTCACGCTCGGAGTACAAAGAAAAGGAACCCCTTGAATTCATGAGATTTATCGATGAAATCTCACACACGCTTCGCCAACTTTTAAAGAAGAATATTCAGGTTGATACCATTCCGCTAAATAATGAAGCGTGGATTGATGCCAATGACAAGCAACTCTATCAAGTGTTTCTTAATTTAGGAATCAATGCAGGTGATGCAATGCCCAACGGAGGAAAACTTGAGTTCAAATCGGAAATAATTGAGAGTGATAACCTTAAGTATCTACGCGTAACGGTGTCTGATACAGGATCAGGGATTTCACCAGAGGTAAAAGCAAGAATCTTCGAACCTTTTTTTACCACAAAAGGGGTTGGTAAAGGGACTGGACTTGGGCTCGCGATTGTTCACGGTATTGTAATGAATCACGGGGGATCAATCGAAGTAGAATCAACGATTGGAAAAGGAACAGATTTTATTTTACAATTTCCTCTTGTCGAGAATGTGACAAAAAAACACAAGGAAACGGTTGTCGCTTTAGAACCGGGCGGTAATGAAAAAATTCTTATAGTTGAAGATGAGGCTTATCTGAGAGGAATGCTCTCAAGAATGCTGCGCTCAAAAGGATATGAAATCATTGAAGCGTCGAATGGTCAGGAAGCCATCCAAGTCTATCAAGAAAATGAAGATTCCATCGATTTGGTATTAACCGATATGGGCATGCCCACTTTAGATGGTTTCGGACTCTTGATGGAATTGAAGAAAATCAACCCCCAACTTCGGGCGATTGTGATGACCGGTTATATGGACTTGGAAAAGGAGAATCAATTACTTCAAGAGAAAATTATCATTGTCCCGAAACCCTTTAAATTTGAAGAGGTTTCTAAGATTATTCGCGAAGTTCTTTCTCGGCCTAGTCTTCATGAAAATGAAACGAAGTCAAGGAGGGCATCAATTGATAAAAAAACAAAAGAAAAAAATCTTGTCAAAGCCCCATTAAAATCCGCGCAAAAAAAAGAAGAAGTAAAAAAGAATTCAACGGTATCGATTTCTGAAAAAAAATCAGAGAAAGAAAAAAAACCGAAGCGGGTGATAAAGAAGAAGTAGGACTCGTTTATTCATCGGATTTCGAAAGTGATTTGGATTGAGCCGGCTTAAGCAACTCGGTTTAGAAATCAATTTTTTCAGGAAATGATTTCAGAATCTTCGCGCGGCTCTGCATCAAATTTCTTTCGGAGGCGTGCAACGGGAATGTTCATTTCCTCGCGATATTTCGCAACTGTCCTCCTTGCCAATTTGTACCCCCTTGAGTTCAGCAAATCGGCAAGCTTATCATCCGAAAGCGGCTTCCCGCTTTCTTCTTTTTCAATAAAATCTTTGATGGTCTGTTTGATAATCCGATTTGAAATTTCATCGCCGCTTTCTGTTTCAACTGCTGTAGTAAAAAAGCTGCGCAATTCGAATACTCCGAAATCGGTTCTGACATATTTTCCGTTGACGACACGGCTGATGGTTGAGATATCAAGTCCGGTTTCATCAGCAATGTCTTTCAAAATCATTGGACGAAGTTTCGAAGGTCCTTCGATAAAAAAATCATGTTGCCTTTTCATGAGGGCTTCTAAAACACGCTGCATCGTATAGCGTCGCATCTCAATTGCGGTAATAAATGCTTTTGCAGAGTCAGCCTTCTGTTTGACCCAATCCTTTGCTTCCTTTGATTGTGATTTATCGTTTAAGATATCCTTGTATTTAGAAGAAAGTCTTATGGCAGGTAAGGCACGATCATTTGTAAATAGCTGTAACGAGGTACCGTCATAATATACTTGAAAGTCAGGCTGAACGTAACCTGTGGTATCTCCGCTTTCAAATGAAGCCGGTTTGGGGTTTAAGCGCTTGATAAGATCGAGCGCTTTTTTTATTTCTTGTGTCGAAACGGAGAGTGATTGAACAAGTTTTGGATAACGCATGCTAGAAAAATCGTCGTAATGCTTCTGAAGAATCAGTCGAGCGAGTTCAAGTTCGCTTTCATGTTCCCCGTCATCCTCACCAATTAACCGTTCCAATTGAATGAGAAGACACTCTTGAAGAGAACGGGCAGCGATTCCGGCGGGCTCTAAACTTTGAAGCTGTTTCAGCACTTTCAAGTATTCCTCTTCGATGATTAAAATCCCCCGGTTAAACAGTCCCTCCTGAATATCAGTGAATAGGCAACGCAAATAACCGTCATCTTCCAAATTACCGATCATTTCTTTGGCGATTTCCACTTCCTTCTCGCTCAAGTCAAGAAATGAAATCTGCTCTTCTAGTGAAGCAAAAAAATCTTTCGGCGTTGGTTGTTGAAATTCAAAATCCTCATTTCGTGATGAAGATGAAGTTGGTGGTGAATAGGAATCGTCATCAACACCATAATCCGGAATGTCGACCTCACGGTCTTCGGATTGGAGTGCTTTCTCAGTTGGATTAGGGTCTGGTTCATCGCGCTCAGCAGGCTTTTCCTTTTGTTTCAAATCAAGAGATTCAACTTCTGCATTGATCGTTTCAATAGAAGAAAGGGGTACATCCGGAGAAGGCTCAAGAGTGGGTAATGAATTACTTTCCTCATCGGTTTCACTCTCCAATTCAAGCATTGGGTTAATATCAAGCTCTTCTTTCATTCTTGCCTCCAATTGCAAAAGTGGAAGCTGCAACAGTTTCGTGTAAAGAATCTGTTGCGGTGAAAGCCGAAGCGTTTGTGTTTGCTGTTGACTGAGATTTAGACCCACAGGTTATAAAATCGTTGAGAGTGATTAAACTTGTTCGATATCGCCGCGATGTCGCTCACAAAAATGAGAAAACGATTGAGCCCAAGCTTCGCCATATTTTCTTTTGAGCGCTGTGAAAAGAAAATCCGAGAGATATCGATGTTCCAATTCGCCACAGATTCTTCCGCTAGAACATTCTGAAATTTGGACATAAGTAAGATAATCTTGACCAAATTTCTTTTTAATACGAATTGGAAATAAATGACAAGAGAGGGGCTTTTGAAATGAAGTTTCCCCTCTTAAAAAGGCTTCTTCAAGTTTGCAAGTTGCGATGCCGCTTTCATCAATTTGAGCAAAAACACACTCACGGCCTGATACCGCAGTAAGAAATAATTCACCTTGAACCTGTTCAAAAAAGCCATTTGCTTCTATCGTAACTCGGTTGATGTGAGGTAAAGTGGGAAGAATTTTCGGAAGGATTGATTCAATTTCAGCGATTTCCGATTCCGTTACCGGCGCGCCTAATTCGCCACTGACACAGCAAGCGCCTTTGCAGTGATTCAAACTGCACTGAAATTTTGAGGTGAGAATTTCAGGGTTAATTAATTTTTCGCCGTATGCAATGAAAGGTTCTAGCATTGCTCAAAAGGGATAAAATGATCATTCAAATAATCAACTGTATATAAAGATTACAAGAAATTCAGTATAGGTTATTCAGTTGCAACGAAAAAATTAATCAGAAAAAGAATTACAAATCGCGCTTTTTGTAGATCATGTAAGTAACAAAAAAGATGAGCACGATAATCCCCCAAGCTAAAAGAAAAGCTTCTGTTGTGCTGGTGTTGGGTAAAGATTGTGATGCATTATTGATGCTTAATTCCATCATTTTTGCTTGATCTGGGGCGGCTTCTTTCATTTGTTCTAATTGCTCACGGGCTGTTGCGATTTGTTGGGTTAATTTCTCAGCCTTTTCGGTATCGTATCGAAGCGGTTTTAAGAGGTCTTCAAAAATAGCCGTAGGAAAGTAATTCGTTGCAGGGCGCAAGGAATCTTTAAGAGCAAGAATCCAACGGAAAACGCCTTCTACACCCAAAAGATACAGCAAACTCACCCCAAGCGCTGCACCAGATGAGCGAATAAGAAATGAAAAGAATAAGGCAATAGAACCGTAACCAAGAAGAAAAGTAAAAAAGGCACCAAAGAGGGTCAGGTCTGAAAGTCGAATCATCGAAGTTTCAACCAAAGCAGAGTCAGTTTTTGTGAAATAACCAAAAAGCAAAACCGGAATGAAGTACAAGAGAAAATAAAGAAAGGCCAAAGCAAAAGTTAAAAGAACCTTTGCAGAAAAAAACTCTTCTTTTGAAAGTCCATCAATAATATTCTGACGTGCGGTTTTAAAGGTGAATTCCGAGGCGGAAATCAGAATCAATACCGTTGGCAAAAAGAAAGTGCTGAATACCTTGAAAAAATTATTGATCATCAAGCTCCACCCCTCCGGGAGAGCGAAGGTTGTAGATTCTTCATTTACCCGAACATTGCCGCTTGTCATCACTAAAAGCACAATAATTGCAAGAAGAAAGAAGACGCCGTTAGTTACCCAAAAGGCAGTTCTACGGGTTGTTTTGATGAGTTCGATTTGGAATAGCGTAAGAAAATTCACGATTAACTTTTTTGTTGTTCAAGAAGATGTTTTTCCGGCAGAAAACCGATCTAAAAATTCATTTTTCCAAGTGGTGAATGTGCCGTCCAATATTTTTTCGCGAGCAGTTTTTGTCAGCCACAAATAAAATGAAACATTGTGAAGAGAGCAAAGTTGAAGCCCTAAAATTTCCTCCACATTCAATAAGTGGCGAATATAAGCCCGCGAAAAATTCTGACATACATAATTTTCAAATCCTTCGTCAATTGGATTAAAGTCGCGAGCGAATTTCGCAGAGCGAAGATTGATGGGACCTTCGCGGGTATAAACCCTTCCATTGCGCCCTTCTCTTGTTGGCATTACACAATCGAACATATCAATACCGCGCTCAATTGCCATTAGAATGTTTTCAGGAGTTCCAACGCCCATTAAATATCGGGGCTTATGCTTTGGTAAAATGGGGTGCGAGACCTCAATGACTTCATACATTTTTTCTGAGGGCTCGCCAACAGCCAATCCTCCAATGGCATATCCTTCAAAATCGAGATCGACGAGGGCTTTTGTGCAATCTTTGCGAAGGTCTAAAAAAGTCCCGCCTTGGGTAATTGCGAAAAGTGTTTGTGTATGATTGTAATATGGCTCAGTAACTCGAAGGTGATTTTGTGCTCGTTTTGCCCAGCGAATTGTAAGATCTGAGGATTCTTGGACATACGAGCGCTCGGCATGATGTGGCGGGCATTCATCAAGAACCATCATAATATCGCTGCCAATAATACGCTGAGTATCGATAACATTTTCGGGGGTGAAAAGATGTTTTGAACCATCAAGATGAGATCGAAACACAACGCCGTTTTCAGAAATTTCGCGGAGCTCTGACAAAGAGAAAACTTGATATCCACCACTATCGGTAAGGATTGGAAGCTTCCAATTCATAAATCGGTGAAGCCCACCCGCCTCATTCATGAGTGGCATTCCGGGACGCAAAAAAAGGTGATAGGTGTTGCCTAAAATAATTTGCGCCCCAATTTCATAAAGTTCACGCTGTTCAATTGCTTTTACGCTTGCACGCGTACCGACAGGCATAAAAATTGGCGTCTCGATTATTCCGTGATCAGTTTCAAGTTCACCGACCCGAGCATCAGAATCTATATCGGTTTTGATTAAAGTAAATTTCAAAGCAATGGTTCACTCGTTAAACAAAAATCGAAGAATCAATAAACGAACTTCGCAACGCACTGAATATTAAGTAGATCCTCTTCTCGAATGATGACAGAGCGCGCAGAACCGGATTGCTTTGTATCAATGGTGATTATCATTCTCGCATACTTTGTACGCTTCAAGGCTTCAATTTCTTCTGTAAAAAGATTTTGAGAAACCAAACTTTGCACTGAGCCGGTAGATTGCCCTGTACTCGAATTCACCCCTGCGGCCCTGATTTGCCAAGTAGAATCCGCTCGTGGCAAAACAAATGCACGGGTTTTAGAAACAGTATCAAGATAAACCGGTTTGTAATCTGTATCCAGAAAAATCATTTTGGTGCTAAAGTTCATCGAAATGCCGTTGGTCAATCGCATCTCTAAGGTTCCTGATTTCAGTGTCCCCAAATTCGGATCATTTACAGAAAATGTATCAGCTACCGATACCGTGTCAATTGTAAATGAAAATGGCATTTTCACATCCAATAAAAATGAGACACTGCTCGTATCGGTTACGGTTCCAAATGCGCGCGTTGGATTTAACGTCGCCTTTCCACTAACCACAATTGAATCAGGAAGTGAGAGAATAAACGGTGAAATGTTGCTATTTGAATTTTGAAAAACATCAGTGACTTGCCCATTTGAAGCGATGGTGTAAGAAAGGGGTTGGTTATTTTTTCGAAGAACCACTTGTTGGTTATTTCTAGCATTGTATGTGGTTAAAATTGGATTTGCCAATGCGCCGAAGCCTAGAAAATTTTGAAGGTTCACAACGGCTGTTGGGTTGATGGTCGCACTTGCTTTCAAAATTTTTGAAATACCCGAAATGAGTAAGGGGTCAAGGCGAATGTTAAAGTCTAAGGCCTTATTTTGATCTTTATTCCACACCACGCCTGTCAGAGAAGAAAGCTTCAAGCTATCGGTAATCACCGAAACGCGAAGCGGCATCGATTCCGAGAGATTAACAAAGGAAGTTGCGGCATTGGTTGAAACTTGCGCCGTGTAACGAATTGCGGTATCACCAATGGTCGTCAGTTTCCAACCAGAGAGACTTGGAGAAAGGATGGATGTGGTTTGGCTGGCTTGTACAGGAATTGCAAGCGTGAATGCCGTTTGCTCTTGGGTTAAGCTGGGAATCGTGACCGTTGCGGTTCCACTTATGTTATACGGGTTTGTGATCTGAAGTCGAATTTTTCCGCCTTTAATCTCTGCTTCACGAACCTTTTCGACATTTCCTGCACTAATTCGAAGTGAATCGGAATCGGTATAAGTAATTGCTTCAGGTAACACTCTTGCGGAACTGAAGGTCATTGTTGCACCGCGTCTTAAAGTGGTCACAAGTTGCTGTGAGGTCGCGACAGTTACGCCGTTTTGTGTAGGAATCGTTAATGCGGTCATCCGCGCACGAATTACACGGCGGAAAAGTCGGTTATTAAGTGAAAAAGTGATTGATCCACTTGAATTCCTATTCAAAGCAGAAAGCGTTCCCGTTGAAAGCAACAAGTTATTTTGAAGGCTGTCTCTTAATTCAATTGTAATTGAAGTAAAATTGAGACCCGTGTTGTTTTGAATGTCAAGAATAAGGCTGCCCTCTTTTACACGAACGCTATCAATCAAACTGCCAAGATTATACGAGAGATTTGGAGACTGCAAACCGGTAATCGCCGTTGAAACATTTATTCCTGTTCCGGTTGGAATGGTTCTTGAAGACGCCGATGCAATATCCCCAATCGTAAAAGTGGCTTGCCTTGTAAAAGAAGGAATGGTAAGCCTTGTTCCTAAATTAGTTTCGAAAATATCGGTGAACGAAATTTTTAGTGAATCTTTTAATGAAAAAAGATTCGTAAACCTTCGTTGATAGTTGTATTCAATGTTTCCTGTCGGTAAAATCGTAAAGGCATCGTCAGAAAGCTTATCAAGAAGTTCAGACATTGAATAGTTTGCACGGACAAGAGGCACAGTATTCGAAACTTGCCACGAGGGCGAAACCGGTTCTTCAATCAGCCCGCAACCCAAATAAAAATGGACAGACCCAAACGCTAGAAGCCCAAGAGCGAGCCCTCTGAACCAACCAATTTTTTGAATCATTGAAGTCATCGTTTTTAACATCATCATCATTTGACTTGCTTATTTTTTTTGAGGTTTTGTTGGTGTTCCTGAAGTTTGAGATGTTCCACTCGTTCCTGAACTGTTTTTTTTCGATTTTGAAGTTGCCTTCTTAGATGTCGTTGCTTTTGATTTCGACGATGGTTGTGGAAGAACTTTCGGTTGCGATTCAACTTTCGGTTCTACGATTGGCGTCGGAGCAGGCTCAGTTTTCACTTCCGCCTTAGGCACCGGTGTCGGTGGCGGAATTGGTTTTTCAGGAGCAGGGTCAATTTTTGGTGCAGGCTTCGCTACCGGTTTTGGTGTAGAATTCGAATCAACCTTGATAGTCGGTTTTGGTTGAACAGCAGGAATGGGCGTCATTTCTATCGGAACAAAATCTTCTAAAAGAATAGGTTCTACGCGGTCAATTCCTTTGAAGCGAAATGAGACGGCAGCAGAAACAAAACTGGTTCCCGTTAGCGAAACCAGCGAAGGGAAATGCATCGTTGAGACATCTATTGCGATGCTGCGATCTTCATACCCCGCACCGAGCGAAAGACGAAACCCTAAATCACCTCCTGTTCCAAGACCGGCTCGAATTGGAAATGATTTAAGAGGTCGATACTCTGCCCCAAAAAGCGCAAGAAAGTGATTTCCATTCCCAAAGTTGTCATTAAAGCCCAAGGATAAATCAAATGAAAGGATAAGGGGGAATCGATTAAACTTTTCAAAGTCAAACCCAGCACCAATTCTCATTCTTGTTGGCAGGGCAATGCTCGAAGATTGATAGAACCGATTTTGATATTCAGCAATGGCCTTCAAACTATCGAATTGATTTTCGCGTTCAGTTTCACGCAAAGGGTTTGTAATTCCCACAAATGATATGGTGGTATCGGCATTGCGAACCAAATCTGTTCCGTCAAACGACACCGAGCCAAGATCAAGGAAAGAAACCCCGAACCGAATTCCGTTTTTAAGGTCAAGTGAGGCACCAATATCTGCCCCAAAACCGCTTCCTACCACCTCCGGAAAAAAGCTGAAACCCGCCGTTGAATTATTTAATCCGAAAATGTTATCAAAGAAATTACCAAGCGAATTTCCGCCATTGGTGACCGTTTGATAATTAACTTTCGCTGCCAAACTATCGCCAGTAGGAGAGTTATAAATCGAGCTGTTTAATCGGGCGTCGAAATGAGTTAAGGTTTCTACTGCTTTAAGTGTTAAACCAAAGTAGAGCGTATGCTCAGATTTTTCTCCAATTTTAAGAAAGCGTGAATAGCTCAAAGCGTACTCTCTATTCCACCAGCCCGATAAGGAGGAATTATCAAACAGCACCTCGCGACCTAAAAACTTATCATTCCCATTAAGGGCAAAATCGATGATGTCTTCATTCACCTCACCTCGTGCACCCCAATTTTGATTGACAAGGAAAGCAACGGCACCAAAATGATCTGAAATATCATAAGCAAAACCAAAACTAACTTTTCCTTGATGTCCAAGTGTGAGGCTTTTATCAATCGAGTTTAGAATTAAATCTTTGTCCTCGTTAGTCCACACATTTTCATCACCAATAAGACCGCGGGAAGACCTGCCAAAAAGGCGATTAAAGAGTGAGATGGAAAATGAATTGCTGGTTAAATAGGCGGTGGATGAAGGAAATAAAATGGTGAGTCGCCTATTGAAATCGTCTTTCGCTGAAAGTCTTGACGGGTTAACCTCCAAGGCTTGAATGCCGGTAAGAACAGCCGAACCACTTGAAAGTGTACCGGTATTGACACCATTAAACGAAGAAATTTGAGAGTAACAAAAGGAATACAGTAGAAAGTAAAAGCAGCAAAAAAAAAGCGATTTTAGCGATGTTCTCATGAAAATTTTGACATTTATCATTTGGAGGCTATTTGTGTTGAAGACACAGGAATCTCATAAAAATACAGAAAAGTATTGGTAGTATCGAATACTAATCCTCCTTTACCCCGTTTACCGATGTATTTTTCAACATACTTACATTCCGTGTTAGTGGTATGTGAAAGTAGAACCCAAATCTTACCATTTATTTTTTCAAAATAGGGTTTGACTAAATTGGTATCCATTCGGTCTGTCCGGTATCGTCCGGTAAGTAAAGGCATTAGTTCAAATTCAAGACCACCATAATTGAAATTCGTCTTTTGGTAGAACAAAAAACTGCATTTTGAAAGATATGGTATATACAGTTTTTGGTTTTTTTGGGAATTTTTTGCTAAGTATTCTAAAGCAGGCTTTATTTCTTCTCTTTGAAAAGGATATTTATTGATTTTCGAACTCCGCTCTAAAATAAAAGGCTTTGTAAAAAAACGATAAGAAAGAAATAACGGAATAATTAAAATAAGAAAAGCAACATTAGGTAGGAGTTTCTGATGCCTGTTAACTTGAGTTTCCAACCACTCAATTGCAAAACCGGAAAACAAGAAAAAAAGTGAAGATGCGTAGAGAACAGTTCTTTGGGCAATTGGAATTTTATCGAAAGCTGATAAAAAGAGATTAAGAAAAAAGGGAAGGAAAAAAAGGATATAAAGTTTCGTTTGTCCTTTAAGATAAATTTGGAAAATACCAAAAAAGTGAATCCCTAAGAAAATCAAAATATTCAGTGCGAAAACGGATGAGAAAAAAACTGTTGTAAGGAAAAAACTCTTCAAATGATATTGAAAAAAGTCGATTGCCTCTGAAAAAGGATAAAAATTTAGAAAACCATTTCTGTTAGACCAAAAGCTATTCATGAAATCCGTTGAGGGGTGATTCAATGCCTGTAAAAAATAAATAGACATTAGAATTGAAAGCCAAATTGCGCCAAGAAAAAAATGGGTTTCAAATTTTCCCGGCTATCTTCTGAATAATCCTCAACGATTAAATACAAAGTTAAAGTAGGGAGAAAGAGAAATGAACTATGGGAAAACAAACAAAAAAACGCGCCATAAAGCCCAAGTGAAAAAAACTTGACTTTCTGAAATCGAAAGGGAAAAAGCACAAGATAAATACCAAGCAAAACAAAAAAGACATCGCCTATATATTGCTTAAACTCTGTCGCGAAGTATATGTGTGCATGAGAAAAGGAAAAGAGGGAGAGCGTTGCAATTCGAGTGAATGGGGTTTCAAATAGGCGTTGAGTTAGGAAAAAAAGAAGAACCAAAGAACTGATAAAAAAAATCAAAGGGAGAAATCTTAATGCCATTTCTGGCTGAGGAATAATTCGGAAGAAAAATTTGGATAAAATTAAAAAAAGGGGAGGAGAAACCTGATAATGATCTAAAGGACCAAGAAGCTCAAAGTAAGATTTATCAATAATATTAAGTGCTAAATAACCCTCGTCTCCCCAAATGCTGCGATTAAACAAAAACTGATTGATTGCTAACCCTGCTCCAAATAATAGAAGGATGACTCTAATCAAAAAATCCAGCCGAGCAGTAAACGGCATTTCACCCCAATTTTTTGGTATAATCATACCTTAAGGAAACATTCTCCCAGTTGATAATCTTTTGAATCGCTTTGACATAATCCGCTCGGCGGTTTTGGTAATTGAGGTAATAGGCATGTTCCCAAACATCAATCACCAATAAGGGAATCGCACCGACTGAAAAAACATCCTGATGCTTTTCTACGGTCAATATGGTCAGTTTTTTTGAAAAAGGTTGATAAGCAAGAACCCCCCAGCCGGAACCTTCAACAGCAATCGTGGCTTTTTCAAGCTGCATCCAAAAGCGTTCATAGCTGCTGAAGTGTTCTGTAATGGATTTGAGAAATGAATCTTTGGGTCGGTTGCTTTCTTGAGGTGTCCGTAGTGTTTCCCAATAAATCGAGTGTAATACATGACCTGAAACATGAAATGCCAATTCTCGCTCCCAATGTTTTACAAGAGCAAACGCATTTGAATCACGCTCACTTGCTTCACGCGCTGCACGAAGGTTATCTTCGGCTATATTGGCACCATCCACATATCCTTTATGATGCTTGCTATGGTGAATTTCTACCGTTTTTCGATCAATAACCGGCTCTAATGCCTCGTATTTATAAGGTAATCCGGGCAAAATGTATTTCCCATTTGAATCAACTAAGTCACTTTGAAGAAAGAAGGGTTCATAAGTACTTGCTAACGCACTTGGAATAGTGCCCGAGAACGCAAATGCGACTGCCCCTGCAGCAGACGTTTGTAAAAATGTTCGGCGGTTTGTCATAGGCTTGTGGCGATTGGTTTATGAATCTGATTGAAGATAGATGAAATTCGATTAAGTTCAAGTCTTTCAAATGAGGTATAAAATAAATTTAATAGCAATCAATAAACAAATCGTTCTCCCGAATGAAACGAATCATGAAAACAGCTTTTGTTTATCTCGATCAGCCTTATCTCGAAAAGCCGATTCGCTATCGAATACCAACTCATTTTAACGAGCTCATTCAAGTCGGTAGTCGGGTACTTGTTCCCTTTGGGAAGGCCGACAAAACATACTTAGGCTTTATCCGAAGTATAGAACACTCTGAGCAAGAAGAAACCTCACTTGATGAAATCATCGATGTTTTTGATGATGGCAAATCGGTTTTTTCACCGAGAATGTTTGAACTTTCGGAGTGGATTTCTGCATACTACATCAACTCCCCAAGCGAATCCTTAGGGGCTATGCTTCCCGCGGCGCTACGGATTGAACCGAAGGAAACGGTTCGATTGAAAGAATTTACACTAAGCTCGGCCGATGAATCTATCGTGAAAACCGAACTAAGAAGAAAAATTGTCTCTGAACTTGAAAAAAATCGGAGCCTTACGATACGCCAACTTGAAAAAAAGACCGGTTCAAAAAATCTGCGCCGTGCCCTCTCTGAACTTGAGCGAATCGGCGAAATCGAAATCGAAAAAACCCATCTCCAAAAAGGTAAACCTAAAACAAAATCGGCTTATCGCATTACCCAGACAAATTCTTCAACACCAACTGAAGTCATGATGGCCGAAGCACTCAAACGATTCAAAAGAAGTAAACAAAAAACGGCAGCCCTTGAGAAATTGATGTCTCTTGAATTCACCCATTACTTCCCAGAACAGCTCAACTTGAAGTCTGCACTGCTTCGCAGTTTGGTTAAAGACGGCGTACTTGAAGAAATCAAGGTTGAGCTTGACCGGGCTTTTCAAGAAGGCTTTTATGAATCCAAAAAAAACTTTGAGCTTTCATCAATTCAGCGCGAGGCGGTAAATCGAATTTCAAATGCAATCGAAAAAAATGAATTTCGATCCATTCTATTACACGGGGTTACAGGAAGTGGGAAAACTTGGGTTTATATCGAAGCAATAAGGTCTGCGCTTCGTGAGGGTAAATCTGCCATTATCCTTGTTCCGGAAATTTCACTCACCCCTCAAACTGCCGCGCGATTTCGTGCAGAATTCGGCGACCTTATCCGAGTTTTACACAGCGCAATGAGCGATGGTGAGAAATATGACGCTTGGGAAAACTTGCGAACCGGTAAGGCAAGCATTGCGCTCGGCCCTCGCTCGGCCATATTCGCTCCATTGGCAAATTTGGGATTAATCATTGTCGATGAAGAGCACGAGGGGTCATACAAACAAGATAAACCAGCACCGCGATACAACGGCCGCGATGTCGCACTTGTTCGAGCTAAACTCGAAAAGGCCGTTTGTGTGCTAGGCTCCGCAACCCCAAGCATCGAATCCTTCTTCAATGCCGAGCAATCGAAGTATCACTATCAAGAACTTCCCACGCGAGCAGACGGTGCAGAGATGCCGGAACTCAAACTCATTTGGATGCCGCGTGAAAAAAAATTGACGCCGAGCATCTCCGAGACGCTTTTTAATCAAATTTTTGAGCGGATGAAACGGAATGAGCAAGTCATATTATTTCAAAATAGACGAGGCTTTGTCGGTTCAGTATCCTGCTACGATTGCGGTCACATTCATACTTGCGATGCTTGCAATGTTCCGCTTGTCTATCATCGAACCCAAAATCAATTGCAATGTCACTATTGCGGTGCGGTGAAACCAATGATTCGTTCATGCTTGCGTTGCAAATCAGAAAACTTGCTCTATAAAGGAAGCGGAACCGAGAAAATCGAGACTGAACTCGCCTCGCTTTTCCCAAGTGAAAAAATTCTTCGGATGGATTTAGACAGCACTTCGAAAAAAGGCTCACACGCAAAAATTTTATCCGATTTTCGCGAAGGGAAATCGCGCTTGCTTTTAGGCACGCAGATGGTCGCAAAAGGATTGGATTTTCCGAATGTAACCTTAGTTGGCGTTCTTGCGGCTGATATTGGTTTAGCTTTGCCCGATTTCCGAGCAAGTGAACGGCTTTATTCACTCCTTACTCAAGTGGCCGGAAGAGCCGGCCGCGCGGAGAAACGTGGTGAAGTGTATTTACAAGTATTTGACTTATACAACCCGGTCTTTAAACACTTTTTAGAAAATGACTACAAGAGCTTTTACGAAGCTGAAAAAAAACTTCGATCTGAACTTCGCTATCCACCCTTTTCGAGATTGGTTAAAGTAGAGTTTTCAGGGCTTGTGGAGCAGCATGTTCGCACCGTTGCCGAGCGATTCAGCTACGACCTTCACGCGCAAAACACCGACCCACGATTCGAATTTCTTGGCCCCGTTCCCGCGGTTCTTGAAAAACTCAATAATAAATTCCGTTATCAACTTCTTATCAAACAAACAGACGGTGCACGAATTCAAAAAGAGAGTTTTAAAGCCGTACACCGCATTTATCACGAACGCAACCCGTGGAAAGTCTCCATCGCCATCGATGTCGATGTACAGAGTATGATGTAACTTTTTCTTCAGAGAAAGTGAAATAACAGAGCGAAAGGGTAAATTGAAAAAAGGATAAAAAGCAGATTGAACCAATTGCAAGTATGTCGAAACTCCTCATCCAAACCTATTACAAAAATCTTGAAAGAGTTCGTCATTTCGGGAAAACCACCAATGAAACCAGTATCCGAAATCATTTTTGGAATCTCCTGAATGGATACGCACAAAAAAGCAATTTCGAAGTAATTCCAGAAGCCGCATGTTTGGGCACAAAAGGCAAGCAAGTTCGCCCCGACGGCATCCTCAAAAACTCATTCGGAATCGATATCGGTCTTTGGGAAAGCAAGGACGAGAAGGACGATATCGATGCTGAAATCGAGGTGAAACGGCAAAAAGGCTACCCCTTCTCAAATATTCTCTTCGAAGATTCATCGACGGCGATTCTCTTTCAATACCAAGAAGAGGTGATGCGCATTGATATTAGCAATGAAACAAAACTTGATGAATTACTAACGCGATTTATCACCTTCAAAAATGAAACCATCGAGCAATTTGAAACCGCGCTTGAAAATTTCAAAGCCGATATTCCCGCAATTGTTGAAGCCCTGCGCGAAAAAATAGAATCAGCACGCCGACATAATGAACCCTTCCTTAAGGCAGGGCAAGAATTCCTTGTACTTTGTCAAGCAGAAATTAACCCCGATATCACCGAAGCGGATATCCGTGAAATGATGATTCAGCACATTCTTACGAGCGATATCTTCAACAAAATTTTTGACGATGCCGATTTCCATCGACATAACAACATCGCCCGTGAACTCGAAAAGCTCATCGAACTCCTTTTTTCTCGCACTGAACGCAAAAACCTTCTCACGCAAATTGAGCATTATTACGATGCCATCAACGCCGCCGCTGCCGGCATTTCAGATCATCATGAAAAGCAGAAATTCTTAAAGGTGCTTTATGAGAATTTCTACAAAGTCTATAACCCGAAGGCTGCCGATAAGCTTGGTGTGGTTTACACCCCAAACGAAATTGTGAAATTTATGATCGAAAGCACCGACGCGTTGCTCTTTCAACACTTCGGAAAAACTCTCTCAGATCGTGATGTCGAAATTTTAGACCCCGCAACAGGTACAGGGACTTTCATTACCGCGCTGATTGACCATATTCCGCTCCGCGATTTAGAGTATAAATACAAGCACGAAATCCACGCCAATGAAGTCGCGATTCTTCCTTATTACATCGCCAACCTCAATATCGAATTCACCTACAAACAGCGAACAGGTCGTTACGAAGAATTCAATAATTTATGTTTTGTCGATACGCTCGATAACATTGGGGCTTTGAGCTATGAAGGAAATAAACAGCAAAATAATTTATTCGCGTTAAGCAGCGAAAACTCAGAGCGGATAAAACGGCAGAACAGTAAAAAGATTTCGGTAGTGATTGGTAACCCACCCTACAATGCCAATCAATTAAATGAAAATGACAACAATAAGAATCGTGAATACCCCTTTATTGATAAAGAAATTAAAGAGACATTTATTAAACAGAGCACAGCACAAAAAACCAAAGTGTACGATATGTACGCAAGGTTTTACCGTTGGGCTATGAATAGGATTACCTCGAAAGGTGTAATTGCCTTTATCACGAATCGCAGTTTTATCGATAGCCGAACATTCGATGGGTTTCGGAAATGTGTACAGAACGACTTTGCCGAGTGTTACATCATTGATACAAAGAGCGATGTTCGAGCTAACCCTAAAATAGCCGGAACAACACATAATGTTTTCGGAATCCAAACCGGCGTGGCCATTATGTTTTTGGTTCGCAAAGACAAGCAATCCGGCAATTGCAAAATTTATTATGTCGCTTTGGATGACTTCTGGCGAAAAGAAGAAAAATTAGATTGGCTACGCCAAAATAAATTTGAGAAAATTCAGTTTGAAACGGTTTCTCCCGATAAAAACGGCAATTGGATAAACCTCGCCGATACCGATTTCGACACGCTCTTGCCTCTTGCCGATAAAAACACCAAACTCGCTAAAGAAAAAAAGCAAGAAAAAGCCGTCTTTAAACTCTTTTCGCTTGGCGTGGTAACGAACCGCGACGAATGGGTGTATGATTTTGATGATAAAGATCTAGAAAAAAAAGTGAAGTTCTTTTGCGAGTTTTATGAAAAAGAAAAAGCACGTTGGGAGCGCTCCAACAAAAAACTACCACTCAACGACTTTGTGGATAGAACAATCAAGTGGACAGAAGAACTTGAAGCGCATCTTGAAAGGGGCTCTGAATTACACTTAGATAAGAAAATGATTCGGGAATCGCTTTACCGCCCATTTGTTAAGCAATTCACTTACTACGATAGAATCATCACGCATCGTTTATATCAGAATAACGTGATTTTCCCAATTGGAAGGAGAGAGGATAACAAGGTTATTTGTATATCAGGTACAGCAAGTTCAAAACCATTTTCATGTATTGCCTCACAAACATTAAGCGGTCTTGATTTATTAGAAAAAACACAATGTCTTCCTCTCTATCGTTACACCGAAAGCGGCGAGCGGGTTGATAACATTACGGATTGGGGGTTGGCACAATTTCGGGCGCATTATGAACCCTCTCCCCAGCCCTCTCCCTCCGGGAGAGGGAGTAAGAGCGGAAGCATTTCAAGTCCTCTCCCTTTGGGAGAGGATTTAGGAGAGGGCAAAAAGAGGAAGTTGCCCGAAAATCTACTCCAAACAGCAAGAGAACTTCGCAAAAATGCAACCGATGCCGAAAAACTTATGTGGTCGTTGCTAAGGAATCGGCAACTGAATGGATATAAATTTCGCCGACAGCACCCATTTGGACGTTTTATCCTAGACTTCTACTGTCACGAGTCAAAACTGTGCGTTGAACTCGATGGCGGGCAACATGCCGAGAAAAATCAGGCCGAGTACGATGCCGCAAGAACTGAAGTGCTGAACCAAAATGGGATTCGAGTGATTCGATTTTGGAATAACGAAGTATTCACGAATACCGAAGGTGTATTGATGAACATAATTGAGCACTTGGAAAAAAGTCCAATTATTACTAGTCCTCTCCTGAGTGAAGATGATTCAAGAAGCGTAAGCAATCCAAGTCCTCTCCCTCTGGGAGAGGATTTAGGAGAGGGCAAATTCAGGAGTAGCGACAAAGTCTCAAGTGAAATTCCTTCTAAAGAGGATTTAGGAGAGGGCAAAACAATCACCAAAGAAGCCATCTTTCACTACACCTACGCTGTCTTACATCATCCCGCTTACCGAAAGAAATACGAACTGAACTTAAAGCGCGAGTTTCCGCGCTTGCCATTTTATGAAGACTTTTGGAAATGGGAGAATTGGGGAAAAACCTTAATGGAACTCCATATAAATTTTGAAACCGCTCCTTCATTTGGCCTTAAACGAATGGAAGTAAAAAGTGATGATGCTTCCAAAAAGCAAAAGCCCAAATTAAAGGTCGATAAAGAGCGAGGTTGGATCATCATCGATGATGAAACCACCCTAACCGGAGTTCCAAAAGAAGCGTGGGAGTATAAATTGGGGAATCGCAGCGCGCTTGAATGGATTTGCGACCAATACAAAGAATCAACCCCAAAAGATAAAACCATTGCAGAAAAATTCAATACCTATCAATTTGCAACGTATAAAGAAAAGGTCATCGATTTGTTGCAGCGTGTTACAACCGTAAGTGTAGAAACAATGAAGATTGTTCAAGGAATGCCTTCTTCGGCAGAGTAAATTGCGATAAAAATAAAAGAAATGGCAAATGATTAAAAGTATTTCAGTTAAAGGGTACAAAACTCTTCACGATTGCAAACTGACTTTAGGGAAAAGAAATATCCTTATTGGCGGGAATATGAGCGGAAAATCAAATATAATCGAGATACTTCAATTGGTTGGGAAGTATTTTATACATCCCACATATATTATGGAAGATGCATCATTAATTGCTAGAAGTACTTCAAGGAATAATTCGGAAATATCAATTCTTCTAGAATCAGAATTTGATAGTATCAATACAAGTCTAAACTTGCAATGGGATATTAATTATCAACAAAATAACAAAAATGAACCTGTCAAATTGGAAGCATATCAGTATGATTCTGTTACTAAGGCTGTAATAAGAGAATTATTTTATGGGTATTTTAAGCCATTATATTCTCCGATTTTATGCTACAAGGATATCCATACAAATTCACAATCCCCAATTCGTCAGCCACAAAGTGCCGCACCATTTAAATACCTAAATAATGTTGGAAGTAATTTAGCTAACATTTTACTGAAGTATTTTAATGACGATTCCTTTCGAAGTGAATTAAAAAAAATCATGAAAGCAGTAAACCCGGATTTTATGAATATTTATGTTGATCAAGTGGTTGGTAACTTTATCAACATTACTTGGAAGGAAAAGAATTTGGAGAGAGACTTATACGCAAGCGACCTTTCCGATGGCACACTTCGGCTGCTTTGTTTGTGTGCAATTTTACTGCCCAATTCCATTGTTGAGCCTCCAAAACTCATTTGTATCGATGAACCTGAATTGGGGTTATATCCAAGAAGAGTATTACCCATTCTTGCAGAAATGATAAAGAATAAGTCGGAAGAAAGCCAAGTCATTATCACCACTCATTCACCGGAACTTCTGAATTATTTTGACTTGGAAGATGTGGTAGCTTTAGAAAGGGAAGATGGAAAAACAAAGTTTATTCGCCCGTCCGATAAAAAAGAACTGGAGCAATTGCTAAAAAGCTATGAGTATTCGTTATCCGATTTATGGCTGACGGGTAAATTTGAAGAAAAAAGTTAATTTTTTCCACCAAACCCTTTATGAAAATTAATCTCCTTTTCGAAGGAATTTCAGATAAAGAATCTTTTGAGGTTCTTTTAAAGGAAGAAATTCAAACTCTGAAAACGAAAAAATTTGAAGTCAACGCCAACGACTATGGTGGAAGAAAAAGAGGGTTTACGAGAATACTTCCAAAAGAGATAAAATCGTCGTTTGAAGTTTATTCTGCAGATTATGTATTTGTTCATATTGATTCCGAAGAGGATAGTAAAGAACAAATGAACGAAAACATTGAGAAAATGAAAAGGTCAATACCAGTAGATTTCCATAATAGAGTTTTTTGGATAGTGATTCGGAAAAATCTTGAAAGCGTACTCTTGGCAGGCTGTTTAGAAAAGGAGAGAAACTTTGAAGAAATTCAGAAACCAAAGAAAGCAATAAGGGGAATTTTTGGCATGAAGTTAAAAAAGGGTTATATCGAAACCATTGATGCAAAAGAATATATATCACAAGTGAGTAAGGAAAGAATTCTAAGCAGAATCTCGGGTGTGAAAGATTTTCAACAAGGGTTGAATCAAATAAGCGAATTCGGTTGAGTGGCACCTTAAATGTTATAACAAAAAAAAGCGCGGATTTCTCCGCGCCTTTTTCATTTTAAGAAGAGTGATTCGGTTACTTTTCTTCCACCGGTTCATCGGTTTCTTTCTCACTGTTTTCCTTCGTGACATCCACAAACACAAGGTTATCGTTTTTCTTGCTGTATTTGATTTTGATACCGCTGCCTTCTGTGAATTTTCCTTTAAGCAATTCCTCTGCCATTGGATCCTCAACATACTTTTGTAACGCCCGACGAAGCGGCCGTGCGCCAAACTGTTGATCATATCCTTTGTTGACAAGGAATTCTTTGGCCGGCTTTGTAATCTCAATCGAAATTCCCATTTCACGAATACGCTTGAAAAGCTTATCCGCTGTGATATCGATAATGCGGAAGATGTGTTCCTTTTCAAGTTGATGAAACACAACCACATCATCAATACGATTTAAGAATTCCGGATTAAAGACGCGCTTTAAGGCATCTTCAATCGTTGATTTCATATTGTCGTAACGGCTCTTTTCATCCGGCTTCGAAAAGCCCATTCCGGCTCCCATATTCTTAATATCGCGTGCACCGATATTCGAGGTCATAATGATAATCGTATTACGGAAGTCCACCCGTCTTCCCAAACCATCGGTCAAAATGCCGTCGTCGAGAACCTGCAATAGAATATTAAAGACATCGGGGTGCGCCTTCTCAATTTCATCCAATAGCACCACGCTGTATGGCTTGCGGCGAACTTTTTCTGTAAGCTGACCACCTTCTTCATACCCAACATAACCGGGCGGTGCGCCGACAAGGCGAGAGACGGAGAACTTTTCCATATACTCACTCATATCAATTCGAATCATTGCATCTTCTGAGTCGAAGAGATACCGAGTTAAAGCTTTGGCAAGTTCTGTTTTTCCAACACCGGTTGGTCCTAAGAAGATAAAAGAACCAATCGGGCGATTCGGATCTTTCAAGCCCGCACGCGTACGCTGAATTGCTCTTGATATTTTCTCAATGGCTTCATCTTGCCCAATAACTTCTGCCTTTAAGATTTCAGTCATCTTCAAAAGCTTATCCGATTCAGATTGAGCGACCTTCAAAACAGGGATGCCGGTCATCATTGCAACTACGGCCGCGACATTTTCTTCCGCAACATCATAAATCTTCTCGGAGGTTGATTTTTCCCATTCCTGCTTTGCTTTTTCAAGTGAATCAATTAATCGCTTTTCTTGATCGCGAAGCCGTGCCGCTTCTTCAAAATTTTGAGACTTAACGACCTGATTCTTTTGTGACTTTATATCCTCAATTCGCCCTTCGAGTTCCAAAATTTCCTTTGGCACATGAATATTTGAAAGATGAACTCGTGCACCGGCCTCATCCATTACATCAATGGCTTTATCGGGTAAGTGACGATCGGTGATATAACGGTCGCTCAGTTTCACCGCCGATTCAATGGCTTCTTTGCTATAACGAACATTGTGGTGAGACTCATACTTTTCTTTAATGTTTTGAAGAATAGCGATGGTGTCCTCAACGCTTGTCGGCTCGACCATAATCTTTTGGAATCTGCGATCAAGTGCGCCGTCCTTTTCGATATACTGACGGTATTCATCAAGTGTTGTAGCACCAATGCATTGGAGATCGCCACGAGCAAGTGCAGGCTTAAAGATATTGCTGGCATCAAGAGAACCCGAGGCTCCGCCGGCACCAACAATCGTGTGGAGTTCGTCGATAAAAAGAATCACATCTTTTGATTTTTCAAGCTCATTCATTACGGCTTTCATCCGTTCTTCAAATTGGCCACGGTATTTTGTACCGGCAACTAGTGCCGCCAAATCAAGAGCGACAACGCGTTTGTCATAAAGCACTCGCGAGACTTTTCGTTGAACGATTCGAAGTGCAAGCCCTTCGGCAATAGCGGTTTTACCAACGCCGGGCTCACCGATGAGTACCGGATTATTCTTTTTTCTGCGGCTAAGAACTTGAGCGACGCGTTCAATTTCCTTTTCGCGACCAATGATGGGGTCTAACTTATCCTCCATTGCAAGCTTGGTCAAATCACGCCCGAAATTATCGAGCACCGGTGTCTTTGATTTTTCCATTTTTCGTGCCTCTTGTTGTTGTTGATATTGTCCCCCGCTGCCTCCTTGCGCGCCGCTTGCAACAGCGGTCGTGAGAGGGCTGCCGGATTTACCGCTCATGATGTTCTCAAGTTCCTCACGCACATTTTCATACATGATTCCGTGTGCTGAAAGAATTTGTGACGCCACATTTTCTTGATCCTTTAAAAGTGAAAGAAGTAAATGCTCTGTACCGATGATATCAGATTTGCAAATCTTCGCTTCGATGTAAGTAATTTTTAATACTTTTTCGGCTTGTTTTGTCAATGGAACATTACCCAAAGTAAGTGTTCCGCCTGTTGAGCGAACCGTATCCTCAATTGATCGTTTGAGTTTGTAAAGGTCGCAGCCTAAATTTTTCAGAATTCTTACAGCGATACCTTCCCCCTCTCTAATAATCCCTAATAAAAGATGCTCGGTACCAATATACTCGTGACCAAGGCGCAAAGCTTCTTCACGGCTATATCGAATAACATCTTGAACCCTATTTGAAAAATTGCCTTCCATAAAGTGTTGTATGATTGCGGAAAACTTAAAATCTTTAATTATTACTCTGAACGCGGGTTAAAAAAAAGTGTTTGAAATAACATGATAGACTTCTTCAAGGGTGAATTCGATATTATCAATCGTTGAATTGCCTGAAAAGTAAGACTTCTAATAAAACGGTTCAGATTTTCTTAACGTTTTATGAGTAAATACACGCCCAACAACTTATCGGTCAATTAATTCTTATAGACTTCATATCGGAATTACCAATAATATACGATAACCAAAAGAATAGGGATTTCCAAAGGAGATTTTTTCAAAGTCAACGAAAAAAAGCCGCCCATAAGGCGGCTTTATCTCTGAGAAAACTGTATTGACTTAGAATGTAAAGTTAAAAGTGACCCTCGGTTCTAAGCGACGAATCGGATCATATCGTATTATTGAGCTACCATCGCGTATCGGTTCAAAGGTCCAACTGTAAAACAGTGAAACAAGCAAATATGGCATTGGCATGTAACCAAGTTCCGCTGTGGCGAGGCTGCGGTCGTCTAGGGTAAAGATTTCGGTTTCAAATCCCAAATCTCTTTTATAATAATCGGCTCTCAACACCACATTCGGAATGGCTTGATCAAGTCTTGCGGCAAGGTGTAATTGGCCTCCTCGACCAGAATTATAGAGGCGTTGGTAGCTTCCTAATAATCGAATTGTATTTAAGATTGAGCCGCCAAGATCGATATAAAATCCATCTCCCGGAGAAACAAGGGCGGCAATTTCATTCGCTCTAGTAACCCCAACGCTATCGCCACTTGTGGCTCTAAAACGATCTTGTTCATAAAGCGCATCGAAATAGGCAAATTGAAATTGATTGCCAATCACACGGTGTTCAAATCGAGAACTGAGTACCAAGACATTAGCAATTGCATTTATCGATACATTAACGCCAATAGCAGCGCCGCTTCCATAATTGGCATATTTCACAAAGTCTGCATATAGATCTGATGAAATCATTGGCAATCGAAGTAGGGGCAGGCCAAGGTCAACGCCATAGGCAATAAAGGAACCGTTGTCCGTTGCTGTAATGAAATTGAAGGGTGTTTGACCGTTAATTTGAGATCGATTAGAAATACCATTGGTGATTAAATTGGTACGATTTCTGAAGTCTCCCGCAAAAGTTGCCCCAACTTCCAAGTCTTTGATAATCGGAATTGATAATGATGTCAAAGGTCGATAAAATCCTCGGAATCCGACTAAGCCAAAAGTGCTCACATCATTAATAAAGGATTCGAATCCAAAGTTGCCTAAATCAAGGTCGAATTCAATTCCTATTCTTCTTGCATCATAACTTGCATTATTGCGATACATAAAAACGGTTGTTCCGTGCCCTAAGCGAGTGGCGTCTAATTGTCCGACTCGAATATAAAGTGAATCTTGATCCTTTAGCCCATATCGAACATAGCGGATTATTCGCAAATAGCTTGAAATTCCATCTTCCCAATCCTCGGCACGCAAAGTTCCATCCGTTCCAAATCGAAGATTAAGGTCAAACCCAATCCCAATCTTTCCTAAGCCAATATCCGGCGACATGTTAAATGTATAGTAAACCTTATCTCCAAAGGTGGTAATTCCAAGCCCTCCAACAAATGCTTGAGGATTTGAAACGGCGTTAAACACACCAAATGCATCATACGGAGTCATTGATGAAGTTACTCCTGCTTCGGGTGATGCAGATTGCCCGGGAGGGGGAAGGGTTTGAGAGTAAACACTTATGGCAAAGAAAAACAAGAGGTGTAGCGAGGTCAGTCGCTTAAATGATTTTTGATTCCGATAAAATTTTGACATAACGATGGTTTAGTATTTAAATGAAATGCTGAGTGAATGATGTGATTCTGAAACTCTGAAAGTTACACGTTCAATGGTGTGCCACAAATTCATTTTTACGAGCGGGTGATACGATTCACACTATTGGCCTCTTCCCGTAACAACCACATATACGGTGGCTAAGATAATTTTTACATCCATTTTTAGGCTCATATTTTCAAGGTAATAAAGGTCATACTTCATCCGTTCAAGCATTTCCTCGACGGTTTCGGCATAACCATATTTTACCTGTCCCCAACTTGTTATTCCCGGTTTCACTCTGTGAAGCCGCCGATACTGAGGGGCAACCTTCGTGATTTGTTCTATGAAATGTGGTCGTTCAGGCCTTGGACCAACAAGCGACATATCTCCTTTTAATACATTCCAAAATTGAGGGAATTCGTCAATTCGGTACTTTCGCAGCTGTTTGCCAAGTGGTGTAATTCGTGGGTCATCTTTTGTGGTCAATTTTGGCCCATCCTTCTCAGCATCGGCACGCATCGTTCGAAACTTATAGATATAAAATTCTTTTCCGTGAAGGCCAATTCGGATTTGTTTATAAAAAGTAGAAGCTTTTGTGTCGAATCGAACAAGGAGTGAAATAATCAACCAAATTGGACTTCCGCAAATCAAAACAAGTAAAGACACAAGGATATCCGAAAGTCTTTTTAGATTTTCAGAAAGTGGAGATAAAAGCGGTGGTGTTAAATCCAAAAGGGGTGTCCCGTAAATTTGGGTGGTTTTCACAACCCCTGCCACCACATCATACATATCGGGCAGAACTTTAATACCAAGATTTTTCCCTTCACATTTGCCGATAATTTTTACCAAGTCGTGATGGGAAGCAGTTTCGGCCGCGATTAAGACTTCTTTGATTCTTTCTTTTGAGACAAGAGAGTCAAGGTCGTCGATGGTTCCTAAGATGTTCAATTCGCCCTTTAGGGTTGAAAGCGAATCATTTAAGGGATGAATTTTTTGGGGTAAGGCTTGGGTCGGGATACGATTTTCGTCAGCTTGAAGTAAAACAGAATCTGAGGTTTCATATACAAAACCTCGAATGTCCACCCCTAAGGCAGGATGTCGAACAATATCGGCAGCGAGCTTCCTTGCCCGATTTCCGGTTCCGATAATTACACCGTAGCGCCTCCGTGACCCTTTCACCAATCTGCGGCGACGAATTGTTCGATCAACCACCCGTCCTATTGGGAGAAGTAAACAGAGAAGCGCCCAATAAATTAATGATCCAATCCGTTGAGAATAAGGGCGAACGATGCCGGAGGGTTCTTCAATTAAGACATCATCAGCAAAGATGAGAATAAAAATGAAAATTGAACCAACTGTAATCGCTTGAATGACAGTAACAATTTCTTCATATCGTGAGCCGAATTGCCAAGTGCGGTATAAACCAAATAGCCAAAATAATCCAAGCCAAAAAATGGTCATCGCAATCATTGGGAGTGCATACATTGTAGCTTGTTCGCTGAAAGCAATGTGTGGAATTTGCTCGCGGAAAAACTTGTAGACTAAAAATGCGATGTTAATAAAAAGGACATCCAAAAGGAGAATTAAAAAACGCTCGTTGAGGATTTCTCGCTTATCTTGCTTTGTTTTTAACTCGAATTCTTCCTCAAAACCCTTTAACGGATGACTTGGGAGAGGCATTGGTGCCTTATTGAGTTGAACAGACATATCGGTTTAGCGAGAGTGATGAGCGTTTGCAGTGAAATTTCAATGTTTCTTTATTCGGCAAAATACCACCTTTTTTCAATTCAATGGGTAGAAGGGTCGTAACCCTAATTGACGAAATCGAAAGGTTAATTTAAGATATAACGCAAGTATTTATTAACATTTTCTAAAACGCGATTTGGCTAAATTAAACCCTAATTAAAACTGTAGCGTTATGCCATTATTGACGACTTTACCTGCATTTGCAAAACTTTCCGCCCATTATAAAGAAATTCGCTCCGTACAAATGAAGTCATTATTCGACAATGACCCATTGCGATTCAAAAAATTTTCAATTTGCCAAAGTGAATTGCTCCTCGATTATTCCAAAAATAGAATCAATGAAACAACCCTTTCACTCCTTCTTCAGTTAGCCAAAGAAGCGGGCCTTGAAGAGATGCGAGCCAAAATGTTTTCTGGAGAAAAAATTAACTTTACCGAAAATCGCGCAGTGCTCCATACAGCGCTCCGAAATCGCTCTAATCGCGCGATAAATGAAGGTGGGAAGGATGTTATGCCTTCTGTGAAAGCTGTCCTTGAAAAAATGAAACGCTTTGTTGCTAAAGTTTCAAGTGGTGAATGGAAAGGGTATAGTGGAAAAGCGATAACGGATGTCGTCAATATCGGAATCGGCGGCTCCGACCTTGGGCCTTTGATGGTTGTGGAAGCATTAAAACCGTTCAATTCAAAAAGTAAAGGGGGTACTGAATTAAAGCTTCACTTTGTATCAAATGTGGATGGCACTCACATTGCCGAAACCCTCAAAAAACTAGTCCCTGAAACAACTTTATTTATCATTGCATCAAAAACTTTTACAACCCAAGAAACGCTTGCCAATGCGTATTCAGCAAAAAAGTGGTTTTTAAATTCAGCCAGAAACGAAGCGGAAGTAAAAAAACATTTTGCAGCTCTTTCAACCAATGCAAAAGCAGTCAGCGCATTTGGAATCGATACCGAAAATATGTTTGAGTTTTGGGATTGGGTTGGCGGAAGGTATTCATTGTGGTCGGCAATTGGCCTTTCGATCGCGCTTTCAATCGGTTTCGAAAATTTTGAAGCCTTGCTTGAAGGCGCTTTTGAAATGGATGAACATTTCAGAAATGAGCCATTTGATCACAATCTTCCTGTCATTTTGGCACTGCTTGGGGTTTGGTACAATAATTTTTTTGGGGCAGAAAGTTATGCGATTCTCCCCTACGATCAATATCTCTATCGCTTTCCGGCTTATTTTCAACAAGGGGATATGGAGTCTAACGGGAAAAGTATTTCTCGAGAAGGAGAAAAAGTAAACTATCAAACCGGACCGATACTTTGGGGTGAACCCGGTACAAACGGCCAGCATGCCTTCTATCAATTGATTCATCAAGGTACAAAACTCATTCCGTGCGATTTTATCGCAGCCGCAAATTCTTTCAATGATTTAGATACGCCTTTAGGTAAGCATCACCAACTTTTGCTCTCAAATTTTTTCGCTCAGCCTGAGGCACTCATGAAAGGAAAGTCGGCTGAGGAAGCAAAAGCGGAAATGGAAAAAGCAGGACTGACCGCCGATGAAATTAAAACCATTTTACCTCATAAGGTTTTTGAAGGGAATCGACCCACAAATTCAATTTTAATCAAAGAAATAAACCCAAGGAATCTCGGAGCTCTGATTGCACTCTATGAGCATAAAATTTTTGTTCAAGGGATTTTATGGAATATTAATTCCTTTGATCAATGGGGTGTCGAACTTGGAAAACAGTTAGCAAAAGCAATACTACCCGAACTTCAAGGAGCAGAAAATGTAAGCTCACATGATTCGTCAACCAATGGATTAATTAACACCTATAAGACACTTCGTCACACGATGTGATAAAAAAATTATTCTTTTTGAACTTCTCTCGTTTAAGTCATTATGAATACGATGATTTAACGAATTCCAATAGACTGAAATGATGGATCAGAAATCACAAGTGCAGCTAATCAAGTTACTTGAAGAGGAAAGCAAAATGACCGAAAGAGTGCTTTCAGTCTTAAAGGATACAGTGTTGCCCGTACAAATATCCAACAATACTCGGCCAATTGGTCAACTTGCTTGGCATATTGTTTATACAGTTGGCGAAATGCTTTCGAAAACTGGCTTGAAGGTTGAGGGCTATACGGAAACCCTCCCAAGTGAAATTCCGGTAGGGACAACGGTAAGTGAGCTTCTGACACTTTATAAACAATTTATCAACTCAGCGATTATCTCGTTGAAAGATTCTTTTCCCGATGAAAAGCTTTTTGAATCGATAAATTTGTACGGTGAAGATTGGACAAGGGCCTATGCGATTGAAGCGATGGTAAGGCATGAGATTCATCATCGCGCTCAGTTGATTTTCTTACTTCGAGCAGTTGGATTTAAAGTGCCCGGTCTCTATGGGCCGGCGCAAGAAGAGTGGCAAGAAATGGGACTACCGATTCCTAAATGATTTTAACGAAAATGACGAAGATTTATGAATGAAATGATTGCGCGATTGACAAGTAAGCGAAAAAAAAAGGAACCTGCCCCTAAAAAAGGGGTCACGCGAAACTTAGCCTCACAAATGGGAAATGAGCCCTTGGAATTTAAACCGATTCAAGGTGCAAAAACTGTTGAAGATTACTTAATGGCTTTAGAGCCTTATCCTGAAATCAAAAAGACCGTTGAATCACTCATCGAACTTATTCGAAAGGCGGTTCCAGATGCCCAAGAAGGAATTAAATTCAGAATACCGTTTTACTCCCATCACGGATTTTTGGTTTATATCAATCCGCAAAAAAACCGCATTGCCTTGGGGTTTTGTCAAGGTCAAAAATTGCAGCATCCAATGGTTATAGGAGAAGGGCGACTTTCGCGACACATTTTTTTCAACTTTGGTGAAAAGCCAAAAAGCGGGGTGTATGAGGCAATCATCCAAGCCGCATTAATTAACGAAGAAAATGCAAGAATAAAGGCGCTTTCAAAATCTACGCGGCGAAAAAACGCAGCCAAAGTTTGAATGTTTGAAAGGAAATAAATGGCAATTCCTGTTCTTTTTTTTCCTCAAGTTCTTGTTGGAGCTTCATTGCTCGTTTTTTTGGGAATCGTTTTTTACAATTTGGGTCATCTCAAATTTCTGAAAGCGAATCCAAATGAAAGTCAAATTTCCCCTTCATCTTTAACCACCTTTCCAAAAGTTTCCATATTAATCCCCGCCCGAAATGAAGAAGCCGTTATTGAAAATTGTATCCGTTCGCTCGCCACGCTTGACTATCCGAATTTCGAGATCATTGCCCTAAATGACCATTCTTCTGACAAAACCGGCGCGATTCTTGACTCTTTGAGCCGAGAAGTGAATAACCTCACGGTGATTAACGGACTAAGGCTTCCCGAAGGATGGATGGGAAAATGTTGGGCATGTCATCAATTATTCATAAAATCCTCCGGCGAATTGCTACTTTTCACCGATGCCGATACCATTCATCACCCGCACTCTCTGAAACGTGCTGTCACGACTTTATTCGAAGAAAAGGCTGATATGCTTACGGCCATTCCTTTTCAAATCATGAATTCGTTTTGGGAAAAGCAAGGGGTTCCATTGATTCATTTGCTGATTATGGCATTCTTGCCTCTCGCTCAAATTTGGCGGTCAAAAAATGAAGCTTTTGCCTTTGCTTGTGGTCAGTACCTATTATTTACCCGAATAGCTTACGAAAGGTCCGGCGGTCATGAATCCGTGAAAAATGCGCTTGTTGAAGATGTTTGGCTTGTCAAACAAGTAAAACGAAGCGGCGGAAAGCCAATGGTATTTAATGGAATTGATGCGGTTTCATGCAGGATGTATGACTCATTTGAGGGTGTTTGGAAAGGGTTTTCAAAAAATTTATTTGCCGGAGTCGGTTATAATACCTTAGGAATGATTGCTATACTTAGTCTTTTTGCAGTTATTTTTTTAAGCCCGATTGTTACACTCATTGCATTGAGCATTGCAAACCCCTTTCCAAGCCAACTGGAGTTCATCCCTCCCGTATTAAACATCATAATTGCTTTATTAATAAGAACCTTGATTGCGTGGCGATTTCAACTTCCGGTTATCTCGCAAACAATTTATCCCATTTCAATTATGCTTTTTATTGGAATAGGATTCAATTCAATCCGATGGATCAAATTTGGCAGCGGAGCAGAGTGGAAAGGTAGAACTTATAATTTTTCAAAAAATTGAATTATCATTATCACATGAAAAATACTCGCGAAGCCCGTGCCCTTTATTTAAATCACATTTACTTTTTTTTCATGTGGTTTCTTTTCACAAGCGGGAAATGTTTCGCTCAATTTGAAGGTGAAATCATGATGTCTTTCAATACCGCCACTAACATCCCAAATGCATCGAAAGGCAATTTGAAATTGATTTTATCAAAGCAGGGGGTAAGAATCGAAAGCGAAATGAACGCTGAACTTCAAACAGGAGAAAAAAGAATCATTCGATCGGTTGTTCTTTCTGCAGCTTCAAACCCAAAAACACTTATTGTACTCGACGCCGACCAAAAACAATATTTCGAGTTGGATATGGGATCGATGGAAGAACAAATGGAAGCGATTACAGGAAATCAAGATCCTGAAGACATTGAAGCCAAAAAACTTGGAAAGGAAAAAATTGGGAATTACGAGACTGAGCATCTTGAAATCACTAACAAAAATTCCGGACAGGTCACCGAAATGTGGATAGCACCAAAACTTATGTCTTATGATACTTTTTTGAAAACGCAATTGGGGATCATAAGAGTACAAATGGGAGGTTTTGGAAAGGCAATTCAAAAATTAGGCATTGATGGCTTTCCGATTAAAATCAAGAATGCTGCCTTAACATTGGAAGTTACCGCGATAAAGAAAGGAAAAGTATCCAAAGAAAAGTTTTCTATTCCAAAAGGATACAAGCAAAGTGAAGCGAATCCTCCGGTTCAAAATTAAAGATGATATTTCAAGCCGCGTGAGGAGAGGCACTTTGGGTGACGGAAAGTTTGTTAGATAAACCCAAATGCGTATCTTGCAAGACGATTCACCTCATCATTTAGTTTTGAAGCAAACACAAGTAACAGAAAACCGTTATGTCCGGGAACAAATACTATTTCTACTCTGAAGAAGAGTGTCGATATATTGAAGTTCGGCGAAATTATGCTTCGCTCTTTGGGAAAGCAGCCGTCGTATTGATTCTTTCTGCTGCTTTGGCCGGTGGATTTATCAAATTTTATGGTGGAAAATATTTCGCTGATGCAAAACAAAAGCAGTTGGAGGCTGAAATCGTTCGCCTTACAGATCGTCTGAATATGGTTAGTCAAAGTTTGGCACAAATCAGTGAAACCGGAAATAAATTAAGAAACGCAGTTAATCTTCCACTACAATCGGTTGAGGAAATTGCTTTTGGTCGAGGCGGAAACCGGAGACATTGGCAAACCGAAAGCACCGAGCTTGCAATGCTGAATGAATCCTCAAATCAACTTGCTCAATTAGAGCTTCAAATCAAAGAGCAAACGGATAATATCTCTGAAATTTTGGAAAAATATGAGCAGAATAAGCGGTTTTTTGCATGTCTTCCAGCGATTCGTCCGGTAGCAGGTGATAAAACCAGCGACTTCGGAATGCGACTTCACCCCATTTACAGAATTATGAAATTTCATAGCGGGCAAGATTTTAGTGCACCACTTGGAACCGATGTTTATGCAACCGGCGATGGAATTGTAGAAACCTCGGGTTTTATGGATGGTTATGGTATGGTAGTGATCATTAACCACGGATTTGGTTATAAAACCGTCTATGCACATCTTTCAAAAACGCTTGTGAAGGAGGGCACTTCGGTTCAACGTGGCCTACGAATCGGGCTGTCGGGCAATAGCGGCATTTCAGAATCTCCTCATCTTCATTATGAGGTGATTAAAAACGGAAACAAAGTCAATCCCTCGCAATTCTTTTTCGATGATATGACTCCGGCTGCTTACAACACAGCCTTGAAAACCACGCTTTTGTCAGGAATTCCTGAAGAAAACGCCGATGTTCAGAATCCGACTCCTTTGGATGGAAGTAACATTGGTCACTAACCAAATGACCGCTCGAATTAAGTAAGCCCCCAGTTACTTTTATGATAATTCATTCGAGAAAAGGAAACCCAAAAAATTTTTGTTTTTTACTTGTGAATTTGAACCCCAAGCACTACTTTCGCGTAAATTTTTGAAGTTTCCTTGAAATCAATTTGTGGTCAAATTGGTTTTGTCACTTTTAGGAAGATTAAACTTCAAGTCATTTCTTTAAACCCAAGTGAATCTTTACGAGAATATGTATTGGAATTTAGACTTAGCAAGATATTTGGTTGACGCACCTTGGCCGGCAACAAAAGATGAATTGATTGATTACGCCGAGCGCATTGGTGCTCCAAATGAAGTGATCAATAATCTTCAAGAACTTTCAAGCGAAGAGCCCTTTGAAAGTATTGAAGAAGTTTGGCCTGATTACCCGACAAATGAAGACTTCTATTATAACGACGACGACTCGGACAATTACTAATTGCTCTTTGGTTTCATTTTGACTTATTCATCTCGATGGTCTTTTGCCTTGCCTTTCCGTATTGGCTTTTAGTCAAGAAAAAAAGGCATGATAATTTTCCCCCTCATTTCCCAAGCCCGGTTCGTGTATTGTTCATTGTTTTTTTATTGAATATTTTTCTTCTCTTCACCAATTGGGTAAAACCAATCGTAGCTCAAGAGACGCCTCACGATACGATACAACACCCCACCATAACGAGATATATCAAAACCCCCACAAAATCAAAAAGTTCAGACCCAAAAGCCGTGTACATAAGCGATTTAAAGATCGTTGGAAATAAAGCTTTTACTTTGGAAACATTGAGTAGCGAGCTTCAAACAAAAGAGAACACTGCTTATTTAGGATTCTTCAAGTTATGGCGAGATGTCAATAACATCATGAAACTTATTTTTCCGGATTCCAGCGGGGCTCAAAGTTGGGCCCTTGAAACATTCGGCGAAGTACCAAGAACTTTAGACCGAAGTGCTTTTGAACTTGATCTCGTTAGATTAAAAGAACTCTATAACAATCTTGGTTATCCCTCAGCAAGAATCAAACCAATCTTAAATTTTAGTTCCGATTCCACCGAGGTGAAAGTCGTCATTGAAATTGACGAAGGAGCACCCTTAATTATCAAGGAAATCTATCATGAAGGAACAGAACAACTTGAATTGGGGCTTCGAAATGAGCTAAGGTCGCAATCGTTGCTAAAAAATGGAATGGTTTACTCTGCAAAAGAAATCGTCAGAGAGCGAAATCGTATCGTATCTTTTTTTCAAAAGAATGGATATATCGAATTCACCCCCGATTCAATACGGGTGGTGAATTATGTTTCAAGAGCAGCGTCTAATTGTGAATTATACTTTAAGATTAACTTGACCGAGCGACTGAAGGCGGGTTATACCAATGTGGTGATAACAAACCCAGACGAAAGTGAAGGGGATCTTATCGTAACAGAATATGATACCCTTCAAGGTGTCGCATTTAAGTTCATAGGAGATAAAGTGGTTTCGCCCCTATTGGTCGAAAGAAACATCAGTTTCAAACCCAATGATATCGCCTCTGTTGATTCGCGAAATGAAACCTTAAGAAGAATAGGTGCAGCTTCAATTTTTGAAAACCTTAACTTCAGAAGCGACTCTTCTTATAACGGTTATCTTTATTCAACAATTGAATTAATACTTGCCCCAAGGCATCAATTCTCTTTTAAGCCGCAATTGGATAGTCGAAATGAAGTACCAAATCTCTCACTTACTTCAAGCTATGTCAATCGAAATTTATTTGAAGGAGCAGAGTCATTTAAGGCTGAAATTGCGGGCGGGTTGCAATTGACCATTCCTCAGCAAACTCAAGGCCAAAATGTTTTCGGAGACATCATTTATAACTTCGACGGTCGACTCGAATTTGGTGTGCCCTATTTTTACAATGCACAAAATCGACTTCTCTCATCATTGCAATACAGCATTCAACAGCTACAAAATTTTAGGTTTGAATTTGCGCGATTTCGGATTAGAGGAAATATTTATCCGAACAACTTCCAACAAATTACGCTTGATATGGTGGATGTCGAGTTCGTTGAACGAAGCACCGGAGTCATTGCGACTGATTCGACCTTTATTATCGTCACCAATGCACTTACGCTTGCCAATCGAATAGAATTTCTTTTTTCAAATCTCGATGAATTGGATCGAGTGTTAGATGTGAAGCTTTTTACTTCAGTCGAACTTGCAGGATTAATTCCTTATGCGCTAGATGTGCTTGTAGAAAAGAACGCCAATGATGAGCTTGAAAAGCCGCTTGCGCGATTATTTGGCATTCAATACAACCAATTCGCGAGGCTGAATGCACAAGTAAGCCTTTCTAAGAATATTTTAGGTGAAAGTGCTACTGCAGTTAAGTTTGCCATTGGCTATCTTGTTCCTTACTTACGAAGTTTAAATGATTCAACTCAAACACCACCTGAACGGCAATTTATTGGGGGCGGTCCGAACGGGCTGCGCGGCTGGCCGTTTGCTGGTATTGGCCCCGGTGGAACATCTGTATTTACAGATCCTTTAAAGGCCGGTCGAGGAGATATTCGATTTGAGGCCAGTTTGGAGCAGCGGTTAAACTTTTTCTCTCTCTTCGGGTTTCCCGCAGGCTTAGTTCTTTTTGGGGATATTGGCAATGTCTGGAGTCGTGAAGGGGAAAACTCTCTATCGCTTGAAAACTTTGTTACTCAAATGGGGTGGGATGTGGGGATTGGAATCAGAATATATACACCAATTGGGCCGATCAGGTTTGATTTTGCTTATCGCGTGTACGACCCTACCCAGCCTGAAGGGCAACGGTGGCAAATCAGTCAATGGCAATTGGGATTTACAGGAGCAAACGGCGTATCGTTTAACTTCGGTATCGGTGAAGTTTTCTAATAATTGAATATGAAAAGAAATATTGTTGCGCCATCAATACTGGCAGCGGACTTCACCAAATTGGGTGAAGAAATTAAACTGGTCGAAAACGCCGGGGTGGAGTGGATTCATGCCGATGTGATGGATGGGCACTTTGTGCCAAATATTTCATTTGGTCCTTTTATTATTGAATCGGTTCGAAGGGCAACAAATCTTACCATCGATACACACTTGATGATTGAAAATCCTGATCAATATATCAAAGCCTTTATTGATGCCGGTTCAAATCATATTACCGTTCATCAAGAAGAAGTCAAACACCTACACCGCACAATTGAACTCATTCATTCACTGGGCGCGAAAGCGGGGGTTTCACTTAATCCTGCAACTCCGGTTGCAACACTTGAAGAAATTCTTCCAATGATTGACTTGGTGCTGATTATGTCGGTTAATCCCGGGTTTGGCGGACAATCGTTTATTGAATCTTCGTATGAAAAAGTCAAGAAACTCAATCAATTAAAAATGGAATTGAACCCCGAGCTCATCATTGCAATCGATGGAGGTATCAGTGAAAAAAATGCTTCAAAAGTTCGGGAAGCCGGTGCAGAGGCACTTATCGCAGGTTCAGCAGTATTTAAATCTAAAGACCCAATTGAAGCGGTAAAAAAATTGCGATAAGAAAATCATGATTTCATCTATTAAAGGGATTATCGAAGAAAAATCGCAAAATGAAGTTGTCATAAATATTGGTGCTCTTTCGCTTCAGTTGCAGATTTCTCAAACAACTTTTCAGTCTTTGCCTGAAGTTGGAGAAACTGCAAAGTTAGTGACTTATCTTCATGTCAGGGAAGACGCCTTGATTTTATTTGGATTCTCAGGTGACGAAGAGCGCGCCCTATTTAAGTTGCTTTTAAGTGTTTCAGGCGTTGGACCAAAAATGGCGCAAACCATTCTTTCCGGATTAAATCCGATTGAACTTCGAGAAAGTATCATCTCAGCGAATACGCATCGATTGACAGGTATATCGGGCGTAGGGAAAAAAACAGCCGAAAGAATTATTCTTGAATTAAGAGATAAAATTACAAAACTTGAAATTCGATCATCACTTTCAGTTGAATCAACAGGTTCTCTTTCATCAGCTCGAAACGACGCCTTTTCAGCGTTGCTCTCGTTAGGATTCACAAAACATGCTGCCGAGAAGTCACTTCGATTGGCAATTTCAGAAAACCCAACGGCTTCGGCTGAAGTGTTAATTCGACTTTCACTCCGTTTCGCACAATCAGAAAAGGGGTAAAATTTATTTGTACTTTTAGTGAAACTGGTTTAATTTGGATTAATAATTGAGATAAATGAACCGAATCTCAGAAGGTGCTATCTACTAGCAACCGAATTGAAACCGTTCCAATCAAATACCTTAATCATTAATTCAGTAATTCGTTAACGGAACCTGTTGAAGCCTCTGTTGGTTTTTATCGCAGAACACGGTTTCTACCAAGAAGATCCAACGCAAGGAAAAAATTCGTTTTGAATCACTGAATTTCAAAATTGATCTAAACTCATTTCCAAAAAGAAAAAACATCGATTCCCTAAAGTATCCATTTGTCTAAAAAGCCCTTCGAAGTGTTTTTGCTTCACTTTAATTTAACTATCCTTTATAATCTTCAGTTACACTTATGCCAAATTCAATGATGAACCCACCCTCATCCTCGGGTCAAAATGCTCCCTTTAATGGTTTAGATATCAATGTTCTTCAAAAAAGGAAAGTTGCGGATTTGACCGCCTTAGCGAAAGAAATGGGCATTGTTACAACAGGGTTAAAAAAAGACGAGCTCATTTTCAAAATTATAGAAGTTCAGACCCTCAAATCAGAATCACCGGGAGCAGACGGAAAAGAAAGCGGTGTGGTTGTCGTCAATAAAGGTGTTTTACAAACCATATCTGACGGATACGGCTTTCTTCGCTCAGCCAATTACAATTACTTGTCCTCACCAGATGATATTTATGTCTCTCCCTCTCAAATTAAACGGTTCAATATGCGTACCGGAGATACCGTTTCCGGACAAGTTCGTGCTCCAAAAGAGGGCGAACGCTTTTTTGCACTTCTCAAAATTGAAACAATCAATGGCTTCGAACCTGAGGCCATTCGTGATAGAACCCACTTCGATAACCTAACGCCGCTTTACCCGCAAGAGCGATTCAGATTAGAAACCACGGCTAATGAGCATTCAACTCGCGTAATGGATATTTTTATTCCTATTGGAAAAGGGCAGCGAGGCTTGATTGTTGCACAGCCTAAAACCGGGAAAACCATTCTACTCCAAAAAATCGCGAACGCCATCGCAAAAAATCACCCTGAGGTTTATTTAATCGTCCTTTTAATTGATGAAAGACCTGAAGAAGTGACGGATATGGAGCGAAACGTGCAAGCGGAAGTGATTTCCTCAACCTTTGATGAAGAGCCCGAGCGTCATGTTCAGGTGGCGGATATGGTGCTTGATAAAGCGAAGCGTCTTGTGGAGTGTAAACGCGATGTCGTGATTCTTCTTGATTCAATTACAAGATTAGCAAGAGCACACAATACCGTCATTCCTCACTCAGGGAAGATTCTTTCAGGCGGTATTGATTCCAATGCATTACACAAGCCCAAAAGATTTTTTGGTGCTGCTCGAAATATTGAAGAAGGAGGAAGCCTTACCATTATTGCAACCGCGCTGGTTGATACCGGATCAAGAATGGACGATGTGATTTTCGAAGAATTCAAGGGTACTGGAAATATGGAACTCTTGCTTGATCGGCGATTAGCTGAACGTCGCGTATTTCCGGCAATCGATATTTTACGCTCAGGCACAAGAAAAGAAGAACTCTTGCTCACTCAAGATGAACTATCACGAATGTGGCTGCTTAGAAAATACTGTGCCGATAAAAACCCAATCGAAACAATGGAATTTGTATTGGATAAACTCGGTGAAACCAAAAGCAATACCCAATTTTTTAAGATGATGAACGCTTAAGAAGTTTGGAAAAAAATTTAACGAAAGCCTGATTTTTCAGGCTTTTTTTATTCGCCGATAAATGTCAAGCGAAGTGGAACAAGCGGTTGACGGGGGTTGTCTGTTTCTATGGTAAGCAAGGCTTGAGAAAATTCTTCACCCGTACCTTGAATTTTAACCTCAAATACAAAAGATTCTGACGCTAAAACATTCGCGGACTTTGGAAGAGTGAATTTCAATTCGGGTGAATTCGATTGAATGGATTTCACTTTTATCGGATACCCGGCTCGATTCGCCATTTCAATTTTAATCGTTTTATTTTCGCCCTTCTTAATTCTTCCAGCCCAAGCTGACATTCCCCCTCCGATATAGTCAAGGTCGGTTGAAACCTTTGCATAAAAAGAAAATTGAGAGTACTTCTCTCGTGAGTTCGCGTAAATTCCTACCGTCTTCTTGACTTCACCTAAAAAACCCGTTGGGTCAAAAGAGAGTGACACTTGTTGAGACTCAGCAGGTCTGAGGCTGTCTTTTGGTAATTCTGCTGCAGTACAGCCGCAAGAGGGAGTTAATTTGAGAATCTTAAGCGTTTCATTGCCGACGTTTCGAATCTCAAAAGATAGTGATGCGGCTTTACCAAGGTAGATTGTTCCTAAATCAACTTCCTTTGGAGAAACTTCTAAAATAGGTTGTGCGACGATTGAAACGCCTTTGAAACAAGAAAACGCGACGAAAAGCGAAATCAATTTCGATAGTTTCAAAATCTGTATTGAAACAAGTTGGTTAATCAAGTGATGAAATTTCTTCCTCAAGTTGTTGCTTACGGTAGAGTTCAGAGTAGTAACCATTAGCATTAAGCAATGTATCATGAGAGCCTGATTCGACGATTTTTGAATCATGTAAAACAAAGATAACGTCACAGTTTTTTACGGTTGAAATTCTATGACTGATAAGGAGAATGGTTGATTCACGGTCGCTAAAGAGATGACTTAAAATGGTATCCTCTGTTTTGGTATCGACTGCCGAAAGCGAATCATCAAGTATGAGTATTTTTGGATGACGTAACAGTGCTCGCGCGATGGCCGTTCTCTGTTTCTGCCCACCTGAGAGCGTAATTCCTCGCTCACCCAACATCGTCGAGAATTGGTCGGGAAAGTCTTTCACATCGTCATAGAGCGATGCTTCTTCCGCCGCTTTTTTTACAAAGGCGAAGTCAGAGTAAGGAGAATCTGGCGACACGCCAAATGCAATATTATTTTGAACAGTATCTGAAAAGAGAAAGTAATCTTGAGGAACAAATCCAATGTTGTTTCTAAGCACGGAAATCGGAAAATCTTGGATTCGGCGGCCGTCTATCAATATCTCCCCGGAGATTGGCTCAATAAGACGAGGAATGAGATGAACAAAAGTAGATTTTCCGACACCCGTTGCACCAACAATCGCAGCACGAGCACCTTTCTCAATCTTAAATGAGATGGAGTCGAGAACCTTTTTTGAAGGATTAGAGGGATAGGAATAAGAAACAGATCGGAATTCAATCGCACCGTGGATCTCCTTGAGACTTACATCCGTATGAACAGTATCGCGAATGCTTGGCTTGAGTAGCAAAATTTCATTTAAGCGTTTTTGAGAAGCCGCTGCTCGTTGAATGATATTGGTCACCCAGCCTATCGAAATCAATGGCCAAGAAAGCGTCAGGACATAAATCAAAAATTGGACAATCGTTCCAAGTGAAATTACACCTTCGATAACTTGGTTACCACCAACAAAAATCACAAGCATAATCGAAAACCCAATCAAAGCCGTGATTGATGGGAAGAAGAGCGCTTGCAATTTCGCGAGAGTTAAATTTTTATGGTAGTACTCAGTATTAAGAGAAAGAAACGATTGAATCTCTGCGTCTTCACGAGTGTATGCTTTAACGATTCTCGCGCCCGATAAATTTTCTTGAACCTTTGAAGTAATGGCAGAGTACTTTTCTTGCAATTCCTGACTTCGATCATGAATTTTCTTTCCCAAAAAATAAACGATAAAGCTTATCAGCGGTGCAGGTAGCATAACAAAAAGCGTGAGCGAAGGTGAGATGGTAAACATTGCCGTTAGCGCAAAAATCAAACGAAAGAGCGTATTAGTAGAATACATGATTCCGGGCCCCAAATAGTTACGAACAGCATTCAAATCGTTTGTTGCTCTTGACATTAAATCGCCGGTGCTATTGGCTTTGAAGTATAAAAAATCGAGGGTTTGAAGGTGTGCATAAAAGTCGTTTTTAAGATCAAACTCTATTTTTCTAGAAACAACAATAATCGTTTGTCGAACGAGAAAAAGAAAAAATCCTGCAGCGGCAGAAGAAAGAACGCCAAAGAGAATGGTTGAATAAATATCCGGTAAGGCGAAATTTGGACGACCCAACGCGTCAACCGACTCTGCGACAAACTTAGGGGAAAGCACAAGAAAAAAATTTGTGCCAATAAGGAAAAAAACACCCAAAAGCAGTTCCTTCCAATAACGCTTGATGTATGGGTTTAAGGATTGAAGTTCTTTCACAAGGCTCCGAGTTTAAATTGAAAACATAATATAAAACAATCACGAAGCCTTGTACATTCCAAAGTGTTAAATCACTTTTGCTTCGTTTCTAAGCGCTTGAACAAGTTCAGCGGATGTTGAAAATAATTTTCCCGCAGATTTTTGCGCTGGCTTTTCAAGCTGAATCGATGCGGATTTTGCAGGATGAGAGCCAAGTGAAAGTGATTCAATAGGTTTGTTCTTTGCCATCATAATTCCTTTCATATTCGCGACTCGCGGAATGTTGAGGCCCTTTTGTGCGGTAACTAGAAAAGGGAAAGTAAGCTCTACAACTTCAGAACCGCCTTCGATTTCACGCCAGATTTTTGCCGAAGTTCCATCGGTTTCAATCTTGACGACCACTGTGACAGCAGGGAGATTCAAAAGTTCGGCTAACATTGGTCCAACTTGCGCGTCGTTATGATCCGTTGATTCCTTTCCCAAAAGAACTGTGTCTGGATTTCCGCCAAAGTGTTTTTGAATCGATTCCGAAAGAACGTGTGCTATGGAAGATGCATCATTTGCCTCAGATTTAATCAACACGGCATGATCCGCCCCAAGTGCAAATGCTTTTCTGAGATTAGTTTGAAACGAATCATCACCGATCGAAAAAACGGTTACTGTACCACCAAACTTCTCCTTCAGCTTAAGTCCTTCTTCTAAAGCGTATTCATCATAAGGGTTGATAACAAAATTAATCCCTTGTTTTTCAATTCCTTTGCCGTCGGGCGAGATGGTAATTCGTGAGGCGGTATCGGGTACTTGATTAATGCAAACTGCAATTTTCATATCTCTTCTAAATTAATTGGTGATGTTCGATAACCTTTTACTAACCTTTAGGAAAAGGTTGAAATGTACTCAGGCGTTTGATCCCTTGGAATTTGAAATATAGCGAGCCTTGATAATCTCATAAACCATTGGCAAAAGCGAAACGCCAATAATCCCAAAAACTACCAAAGAAAAATTCTTCTTCACTACTGGAATTGTACCAAAAAAGTATCCGGCAAGTGTCAAAGAAATAATCCAAACAAGCCCGCCAACAATATTGTAAATGATAAATTTAGAGTATGTCATTGCTCCCAAACCTCCGACAAATGGCGCAAAAGTTCTTACGATGGGAACAAACCTCGCAAGAATGATGGTCTTCCCGCCATACTCCTCATAAAAGGAATGAGTTTTATCAAGGTATTCCTTCTTAATAAATTTTGAAGGATGATTGATGAGATAATCGCCAAATTGATGCCCAATAAAGTAATTGACTGTATCTCCTAAGATGGCTGCAATACTGAGTAGAATAATGACCAATGTAATATCCAAAGCACCTGATACAGCAAGTGCCCCAACAGCAAAAAGCAAAGAATCTCCGGGAAGCAATGGTGTAACGACAAGACCAGTTTCACAAAAAATGATTGCAAAGAGAATGGCATAAAGCCAGATGCCGTAGTCTTGAGAAAGACCAAACAGGTGCTTATCAAGATGTAAAACGATATCAATAAAACTGCGGATAAATTCCATAAATGAATTCATGTTGAAAAATGACGCGCGAAGATACGAATATGAGTTGAATCGAAGAATGGAATGTCAATTGTTCTAAAAAAAATCGAAGTGAATTTTATGATTGTGTTTACGCGTTAAGATGGTTATCTTAAAAAAATTTTTTTAATTCAAATAGGAATCAAATATGAGTGCACTTTTGGATCAAGCAGCGGTTGAAACCAAACCGGGGTTTCTTAGCCTCACTGAAGGAGCTATTCGCGAAGTGAAGCGGATTTTAGAGTCAAATAAAGTTCCCGAATCGATGCGACTTCGGGTTGGTGTTACTGGTGGAGGATGTTCAGGAATGAGCTATCAATTGGGCTTTGACCAGCAACGCGAAAACGATGAAGTTTTGTCCATTGGTGGGCTTGAAGTGCTTCTTGATAAGCGTCATGCAATTTATTTAATGGGAACAGAAGTTGACTTTGTTGACGGTTTGCAAGGAAGAGGATTTGAATTCAAAAATCCAAATGCAAAAAAAACTTGTGGTTGTGGCAGTTCATTCTCTGCGTAACGTTTTTTCTCGAAACCAAGCAAAAGTATATGGAGGGGCGTCTTAAACGCCCTTCTTCTATTTATGATTGATTTGAATCGATGATGATTTCGCCCTTCAAAGTTGTAAATGCTTTTCCACTCAAATTTACCCGATGCGCCATTAATTCAACTTGAATTTCTCCCCCGCGCTTCGAGGCTTGGAAGGCGTTGAATTTAGTTTTTCCTAATCGCTTGTTCCAATAAGTTGCTAAGGCGCAATGTGCCGAGCCTGTAACCGGATCTTCATTAACCCCGCTTGCAGGTGCAAAAAAACGCGAAAGAAAATCATAACCATTTTTTTCAGAGCTAAGCGTGGTAACAATAATGCCACGAACCGGTAACGCTCGAAGCGCATTGAAATCGGGGCTAAGTGATAAAAGAATTTCCTCACTTTCAACTTCAATAAGGTAATCGAATTTTGCTCGATGCGCCTTTGAAGCTTTCAAGCCCAAAGCTTTTGGAAGCATTTCTGGTATCTCAGCCTCTGAAGTTTCTATAGCAGGGAAATCCAAACTGATTGATGTTTCGAATTCATTTTTGTTTTGTGATGCAAAAAGCGCCCCGCTTCGGGTTTGAAATGAAGCCTTTTGATTTGTGTTTAATTTTCCAACTTCCCACAAAATATGAGCTGAGGCTAAAGTCGCGTGGCCACATAAATCAATCTCAACTTCTGGAGTAAACCACCTCAAATGATACATCCCTCCATTCAGAGGCACAAGAAAAGCCGTTTCTGAAAGGTTCATTTCCATAGCAATATTTTTTAAGACTTGATCTTCAGGAAATTCTTCCAAGAGACATACCGCAGCAGGATTTCCTTTGAAACGCGACGATGCAAAAGCATCTGCAATGTAAATCGGATAAGTTGACATGAATTAAACAATTAGAATTGACATTGAGTTAGAACTCAAAATGCAAAAGGAAATTCAAAAATGCATCACGAATATGTAGTTATTGGTTCAGGAATTGGCGGTCTTAGCGCGGCGGCCTTGCTTGCGAAGGAAGGTAAAGATGTACTTCTCATCGAAGCGGAATCGGCAATCGGCGGCTGTGCCTCTTCATATCACATTAAAAGACCCGATGGAAATAAATTTAAATTTGAATCAGGTGCAACCACAATCGTTGGTCTCGCCGAAAATCAGCCTTTAAGAACCCTCGAAGAAAAACTTGAAATTAAGTTTCCGGTTGTTGAACTCAATCCCTCAATGACCATTCACTTCAAACAATTTCAGGTAACCCGGGTCAAGGATAAAAATGCTTGGATAACAGAGTGTTTTCAAAAGTTTTTTTCTTCGTGTCCTGAACTCAAAAACAAGCACGATGAATTTTGGAACCTTGCCTTTTCACTCAATGATTTGGTTTGGAGAGTTTCAAAAACAAACGTATTGTTTCCACCACTATCAATTAGCGACCTATTGAGGCTTGCTCAAAACAACAAAATCACAGATTTCCCAAAACTGCGATTCCTCTTTGAATCAACACTTTCGGTGATGACTTCGTTTGGATTACATGTTTCTGATTCATTTGTGAGATTTTGCGATGAGCAGTTGATGATTACAGCGCAAGCGAAAACCGATCAAGTCCCGTTTCTTTATGCAGCTCCTTGTCTCACCTATACGAATACAGAAAACTTTTACGCCTACGGCGGAATGATTCGAATTGCAGAAACCCTACGCGAGAGCATTATTCAAAATGGAGGAAAAATAATCACTCGCCAAAAAGTTAATGGAATTCAGAGACGAAACAGCAGATTTATCCTTTCTTTAAGCAAAGGCTTTCTTACCGCCAAAAAAGTGATTTCAAATGCCACATTATGGAATACTTATGAAATGCTTGAAGATGCATTGAAACCAAAGCTCAAACATAATGTTGAACGCATTCCTTTTGGATGGGGTGCTTTCACAATGGGGATTGCTATAAATGATACACTTCATAAAAACCTAACCCTTCATCATCAATTCCATCTCGAGAGTAAAATCCCTTTTACCAATTCAGATTCATATTTCCTTTCACTCTCAATGCCGGATGATTTTGAAAGACACCCTGAGTCGATGCGGGTAATGGCAATTTCAACCCACACCAAAACAAATGAGTGGTTCAAAGAAGAAATGCAATACAAAGAGTCAAAAGCGGCTGTTGAAGAATTCATTTTGAGCGATTTAGAAACTCGAGGCATAGGCTTTTCGCGTGAATCAATTGTGTTTAAAAATTCCTCAACACCAAAAACTTGGCAAGATTGGACACATCGAAAGTTTGGGCGAGTCGGTGGTGTTCCGAATACACTATCGCGTTCTGTCTTTGAACTTACTGGTTCTAAAGGGTTGATTGAAGGACTCTATTTTGTTGGCGATACCGTTTATCCCGGTCAAGGAATAGCTGGTGTTGCGCTTTCAGGAATAAATGCCGTAGAGAGAATCAAAGCGGACGAATCGTGAAACGATGAAGAAAATTTTTTACGAATTAATGTTTTAAGGTTCGTTTTAAGCGTGCGATTCGTTGGAAAGATTCATCAATTCGCTTTTTTGATACCTTTCCAGAGGTCACCATATTTTTTATCGCTGCATGAGCTTTTGGAACTAGATTGGAATCATATACTAAATTATTCCCAAAAACCAGAATATCAACGCCAGCTTCGATAGCTAAATATAAAGTTTGTTCAAATCCAAATTGATCTGTTACCGCTTTCATTTGAAGGTCATCAGAAAAAATCACTTCCTTAAAATTCATTTTCTTTCGAAGGATACCTGAAACTACGCTTTGAGAAAGAGTTGCCGGATAAAGTGTATCCCAATTTCGATTGAATAAATGCGCGGTCATAACTGAAATTGAACCATTCTTTTCGATAAGCTTTGCAAAGGGAATTAATTCTATGTCACTCCAAGTTTCTGAGACATCTGTAACACCAAGGTGAGAATCATTTCTTGAGCTTCCGTGACCCGGAAAATGTTTCACAACGCTATGAATCCCTCGCTGCGCGGCCTCGTCAATAAAGATGGAAGCGTTGAGAATAACGGTATCGGGGTTGCCTGAAAAACTGCGTTCAATTTTTCCGATTACCGGATTATCAGGATTTTGATTAAGGTCGAGAACAGGCGCAAAATTGAGATTGAACCCTGATTCCATAAGGGATTTGGCTGTTAATGCAGCGTAATGTTTCGTCGAATCTCTGTTGGAAAGATTACCAAGCGAAGCCGCACTGGGAAAAAAGGGGAACCCGTATTTCATTTTCAAACGATTCACCTTCCCCCCTTCTTGATCAATGCCTTTCAGCAATCGAAGTGAAGTGTTCAAAAAGGTGATTGAATCAAGTCCCCTGAGCAACGCTTTCACTTGTGAGGGAGATGAAATATTTCGATAAGAAATTTTTCGTTCAACATCATAATCGAAGAGAATCACTGAACCTAAATGATAGGTTTGAATGTCTCGAATAACCTCTTTTGCCGAGTCAACATACATCCCTCGAAATCCTACGCAAAGCATTTGTCCAATCTTGAAATCAAGACTATCAATTTTCGAAATTCTTTTTTCAGGTTTTGCTTGTGAAAAGGTGATTGAAGAAAAATGAAATCCAATCAATAGAAAAGTCACAAAGACTTTATAGGATCGAAGCAAGAAGGTCATTTTAGAATATATTTTTCAGCGAACTTGTGAAGGAACTCCGGAACATTCATCCCAAAATAAATAAAGTCAGAGATTCCTTTTGAGACAAGCTCCTGCGCATTAGCTTGTTTTCCGGCTATTATGACTGGAACCGACTCTGGAATCAATGTGATAAATTTTTCAACCATTTGAAGATAAGACTCATCATTACTGCAAAAGACAATGCCGTCATAGCTTTCAAATTTGGGGAGAGACTCGTCTTCACTTATTCTTTCCGTTCTTATTCCTCCGGAAGCGAATACATCAGTAGCGAAATCGGCACGTGCAGATCTTTTCGCAAAATCACCATAAAGCAGTAACGCAACTTTTACCGGCGAGGAGCGCTGCTTTGCTGCATCAATTATCTTTAGGCGAATAGATTCAAATTCGAATGAGGGATTGAAATCTTCTTTGTTTGATTTCATTAAATCTTCACGGGGTGTTGGATCTTCATGTGAGTCGGCATACTTTGAAATCCCAACAAGTGCACGTTTTCTTTGTTGAAACTGTACATTTCTCTTTTTAGCGTATTCTCGTAGATCATTGCCAAACGATCCTTCCAAAAGACTTCTTGAAAGACCACCTTCTGCTTCAATCAGTAAAAACTTTTTCCAAGTTACTTCTGCGAACTGTTCTGTCGCTGTATCGAAAAAGTAAGAGCCTCTTGCGGCATCATTAACAAGACCGAGAAGTGATTCATGCCTTAAAAGCTGATGAATAAGAAGAGATAATCTCAATGAAGATTCAGTTTTATTGGAGAGTTTTGTGTCGTATGAAGGAAGAAAAATGGTATCGGCACCGCCGAGAATTCCGGCAAAACATGCAACCGTGGATCTAAGCACATTATTATGAGCATCGAAAATTGAAACCAAATGCTCCGGAATCGAAAAATGAATATGAAAAGTATTTGGTTTTTCTTGACTTTGAGATTGAATCGATTGGTTGAGTAAAGTCAAAAGAATCCGAAGCGCGCGAAGTTTAAGAATATCAAGATACAAACTGCCGGATGCGAACACTTCAAATCGAGGGGAAAAGTTTTGGATAGTCGAACGCAATGGATTTTCGATCAGGTGAGTGAAAACTTCTTTACACAAAAATAAAATCGAAGCAAGTTCATCACTCACAGAAGCACCCATTTTAACCAGTTCCATTGAAGAAATCCAAGGATTGATTACATGAGCGTTTTGAAGTTCAAAGCAAGATTTGACATCACTTTCAAGGGTGATGAAAGGATAAAAGTGATGAGTCTTAATATTGAAGATCGGAGATGGTTCTAGTGAAAAACCTTGCAACTGAATTGGTGAAAAGAGATGACTTACCTTTAATTCATTGCCATAAAGAAAATTTGGGTTTAGGGTCTTGCTAACATTAGGTCTTTGGTCTGAGAAATGCTTAAGAATGATTTCTGAACATCCCAAGTCTTTTGCAGTCGATACAATGTGTGAAAGATGTTCATCTGTCGTTCGCAATAAATCAATAATCAGAACTGAATTCCATTGACTTGGAAAAGAAGTTGCCTTAAGGAGAGTTTGAAATTCAGGTGAAAGTTTATTGCTCGAATTAAAGTAAGGTTCAAAGGAAATGGACTGTTCTGTTTCCCATAAAAGGGTTTTGAGGGCATCATTTCCAGAGGCTCGTTTCAATTCTTTAGCAACTAAATCGTAAAAGTCATTTTTGTTGATTTGAGGAAAAAACGGGTATTCATTCAAGGTGGAATGTGACATATGAACTCCTATAAATGTTAAAATATACCCTAAAGTTAATTGAAGGATAATCAAATGAGGAAGGATTTTTTTTGGAATTAGAAAAGAAACGCTTGCTTTTAAAAAATTTTATTGGTATCATATACTTCATTCAACAACAAAACAGCGCTAATCATTAGCTGTATTCCACTCTATTTATCTCAAATTCGATTGAGAGAATAAAATGGAACCTTTTTATCATCAAATGTTTGATAGAAGGAATAGTGATTTTACGCATGATTCGTTGACATGTTTCTTGTAATAATTTCAACAATTCAACGTTTACAAACAACAATCCTTTAAAAGTATGAATTCATTGAGAATGAGGTTACTTGTGTTGGTGTTTGCAGTTATGGCTTCTGCAAATATTGCCTTCGCACAGTCGCGCACCGTGACGGGTGTCGTCAAAGCAGCGGATGATGATTCTCCGCTTCCCGGCGTTCAAGTTGTCGTTAAAGGTACCAGTATAGGTACGGTTACTAAGGCCAAAGGGGACTTTTCAATTAATGTCCCTGCTGACCGTGATGTTATTGTTATCAAATCAATCGGCTATCGCACAACCGAAGTCAATGTTAAAGACAAAACAGACTTAGGGTTCATCAAGCTTGAAGTTGATGCTCGCCAAATGGATGAAATTGTTGTAACAGGGGTGGCGGAAGGAACTTCCACGAAGTTGCTCGGTTTTGCCGTTGGCAAGGTAAATGAAGAAACCTTGAAAGAAGTGCCCGCTCTTGATGCTGGTACTGCACTTCGCGGTAAAATTGCCGGTGTTCAAATTGTACAGCCCACGGGTGTTCCGGGTGTAGCTCCTGAAATTCGCCTTCGTGCTGTAACCAATATCCAAGGTACTTCAAATCCGCTTATTGTTGTGGATGGAATTATTACGCCACCCGGTACATCACTAGCCGATATCAATATGAACGATGTCGCCTCGATTGAAGTGCTGAAAGGTGCAGCAGCCGCTTCATTGTATGGTTCTCAAGCGGCAAATGGCGTTGTTCAACTAATTACAAAAAGAGGTTCAGAAACTCCGGGTAAAACCGATTATACCTACCGTGGTGAAGCAGGACGAACCGATTTGCAAAATACTTTCCCTTTACTTACAACCCACAGAAATTCTATAGATGCAAACGGAAATTTTATTGATGGGAACCTAACAACTGCAAATATTCAGCGTCAATTTGATGCAGATGCATTCTATGATAATCCTTTTCCGGGAACCGTTGTTGATCAGCAACGCGAATTGCTTCAACCTTTTACATTTATTAGTAATTATGGTTCAGTAGCTTCATCCCAAAAGAATACAAACTTTCTTTTCTCATTAGATCAACTTACTCAACCCGGTATCTTACCTTTATCTCCGTCCTTTAATCGTTACAATGGTCGTTTAAACATTGACCACAGAACCGGAGATTTTAAGATTTCTTCTTCGTTATTGTATTCATCATCATCAGGTCCCTCCAGCAGCGCATTTGCAGGTGGAAGTCCAATTGGGCAACGGCAGCAAGGTGGTCCATTTTACGGAATTCTGCTTTTGGAGCCTGACTTCAATCTTTATCAACCAAACCCTGATGGCACTCCGTATTACAATGCTATCGGCAATGCAAACGCAATTGCTCCCGGAAGACAAGGTGCTCCAAATCCTACGAACAATGCGACCAATCCTCTTTATGGATTGAGCCGTTCAATCATTCAATTGGGTCAACAACGTCTCTTGGGTAATGCGGCTGTTACCTATCAGTTTACCGATTGGCTCCGCGCTGAAGGTCAATTCTCTTATGACAGAACGAGTTATAATTTTCTCACCGCGACGAAGAAAGGCTCTTTCGATGGCGCAATGAATGTAACCGGTGGCAATATGACGCAGGGCGACGGTAATAATGACGGATTAATTGGTACTTTTTCAATTTTTGCAAACCGTACGTTTGACGATTTTACGGTGAGAGGTACTTACCGATATCAGCTTGAAAACTATTCAAGCCAATTCGGGTTTACATCAGGTTCTTCATTCTCAGTGGAAGACTTATTTGTGTTACAAAATTTGGATAGAGAAACGCTTTCATCGACTAGTACTTCAGAAAAGATTACCGCCGAGAATTTTTTCTTCAATCTACAAACGGACTACAAAGAAAAGTACATTTTGGGCGGAACAGTCCGAAGAGATGCAGTGTCTCTTTTTGGACCCGACCAACGTTCACAAATCTTCTACCAAGTGAATGCAGCTTGGAGAGTAACTCAAGATCTTGAAATTCCGGATATTCAAGAATGGAAGCTCCGTGCATCTTTAGGAACAACCGGTCAAAGACCGCCTTTTGCAGCTCAGTATGAAACTTGGAATGTTACAGGTGGTGCTCCGTCAAAATTAAATCTTGGAAATAATTTACTGCGCCCCTCTACGGTCCGTGAGTTAGAAGTAGGAACCAATGTAATTTTCTTTAATGATTTTTCATTTGAGTTTAACTATGCTACATCAACGGTTAATGATGCCATTATTCAAGTACCACTTCCAGCTTATGCAGGGTTCGGTGCTCAATTCCAAAATGTAGGGGAGTTATCAAATAATACTTTTGAATTTCAATTAGGAGGGCAAGTATTTAAGAACGACGATATGTCCCTTAATTTTAATTTAACGGCCAGTCGTTCCAGAAATAGAGTTATCCGTACAGGCCGCGCACCTTTTTCAACTGACGGTCTCTTTGGCGGCGGCGGCGGCGGTGGTATTGCCGGTGATATGTTCAGAATTGCAGAAGGTGAAGAATTGGGTGTCATGTTTGGAAACATACATGCAACATCACTTTCGCAACTTACCACGAACTCACTCGGTTTTGTAAATAACCTTAGAGGTGTTCTCGCTGGTGTTGACCCATTAACTCTAAAACCGGAAGATTTTGAAGTCAATGCTGATGGTTATGTTGTTCGTAAGGGAGTTACAGGTTCTACAGCCGAGCATACTTACCTTTTGTTGGATACTCAAACCAATCAACCATTAGTTGCAGAAATCGGGAATGGTAATCCAGATTTCCTATTAGGTTTCAACACGACTTTTCAATGGAAAGGACTTTCGGTGTATGCATTGGTAGATTTCCAAATTGGCGGAGATATTTATAACGCAACTCGCCAATTGCTCTATTTCAACAACAGACACGGTGATTTAGATCAATCGGGTAAGGCGCAAAGTGAGAAAAAGACCGACAACTATTATCAAAGCCTTTACAATGGTAATAATTCAACGAAACATTTCGTTGAGTCCGGAACTTTTGCGTGGCTTCGTGAATTAAACATTTCATATACTTTAAGTAACGAAGATTTGAAAACTGTTGGTCTTGATTTCTTTAGCGACATTCGTCTCTCGGTCATCGGTAGAAACCTTTTTGTAATAACCAACTATAGTGGTTATTCACCGGAAGTTGCTTTAGCAAATAACTCAACGACTTATCGGGTCGATCAATTTGTCTATCCGCTATTCCGTTCATTAACCGGTGGGGTTCAAATCCGATTTTAACCAAAAAGTTTCGGGGCGATTCAGTCGCCCCGATTTATAAGTTTTACTTAACTTAATATTTAACAAACATGTTTACACTTAGAAGGTATCTATCAATCTTAGTGATTGCGGTTACTCTCGTAGTAGGCTCGGGGTGCGCAGATCTCAATGTCGAAAATCCAAACAATCCAGATGTCGAAAGAGTTTTAGCCACCACAAATGATTTATTGGGCGTTCAACAGGGCGCGTTGATTGCATTGTTTACACCTCACGCAACAGGTCCTAGCGGTTTTTCCTCGAATGTAAACTTGGAGTGGACCGCAGACTATGTTACGATGACGAACAATGTCAATACTTGGTGGTCACAGTTTAAGGCTGAACCAAGACCTCAATTCAATAATACGGTTGCGAATGGATCATTGGCAGTATTTAGTGGGCCTTATTCGCGTTGGTATGCAGCAATATCAGCTTCAAACGATGTCATTAGAGCCATTGCAGTTCAGCAACGTTCTTTATCAACGGCCGCGGATACAAGAGCATTACTTGCAACTGCGTATTTTGTGAGAGCAATGGCATTTGGATATTTAGCAAATGTATTTGACAAAGCGGTTATTGTGGATTTAAATACAGATGTATCAAATCCTTCATTACCCTTTGCGTCTTATTCCCAAGTTATGACCTTTGCTCAAAGAAGCTTTGACTTGGCAGATTCAGTTTGCAATGTTTCTGGCGGCTTTACGCTTCCCGCTTCTTTTATTCCAACCACTGGTGGACCGTACAATGCAGCTCGATTTAGCAGGTTAATCAATACATATCGTGCGAATATGCAGGTGCAAAATTCTAGAAATAGAAGTGAAAATGATGCTCAAAACTGGGCACAAATCTTAAATTGGGTAAACAAAGGCTTAAACACAGGTGAAGATTTTACAATTACAATTGATTATATAAATTGGGGTAACAATTTCCAAATTCTTGCCGGTTTAGACTGGTATTGGAGAGTAGATCACCGTGTTATTCGTTGGATTGATCCCAATTATCCAAAGAGATTCCCTAACACGATTCCTCAAACTAATTCATTACCACCCGCCAATGGTTCGGCTGATGCACGTTTAGCCACATATTTCAGATTCGAAAGCAGTTTTGGATCATTTAACCCAACAAGAGGACCCCAATTAAGAAGTCATTATCGATTTGGAAGATTTGAAGACCTATTTGCTGCTGATAATGATGGTACACCATTCCCCTCAATTTTTCTTTACGCAGAAACCAATCGACTTCTTAGAGCAGAAGCTTTAGCAATGACGGGGAATGTGTCCGGTGCAATCGCAATTTTGAATGATCCATCTGGTCGTAGAAAAACAGAGGGAAATGTTGCTGATATTCCCGGAACAGCAACTCGGGAAGAAGTAATTCAACAAATCCATCGTGAACGCGATCTTGAGTTAATGTTCTCAGATTATGGTCTTCACTTTATGGATATGAGAAGATTTGAATTGTTACAAAAAGGAACAATTCTTCACTTTCCAGTGCCTGTTACACAGCTCAATATCATGCAAGTACCTAATTACACATTCGGTGGTCAAACACCAACGGCTGAACAAGCTACGGGAACAGCTACCGATACTACCAAAGCGTGGATACGACCGAGCGAACAAAACATTGTTGCCAGACCTCTATAAAAAATGTTAAAAAGAGTTAATTCTTAACTCATTTGAAAAGGCTACAGAAATGTAGCCTTTTCGTTTTATATTTAAAGAGTATTGATAAAACAAAAGATAGAACAAAAAGTATATGAATAATTTTGTTTTAAAAACGGTAACCTCGCTTGCAATTTTTATAACCCTAATTGTTGTAGGATGCAAAGAAGAAAAAATTGAAACAATAGAGGTAAAAGTTAGCGGAATGGTTTGTAATAGCTGTGAAAAAGCCATTGAAACAAAAGTTGCTTCTCTTGACGGAGTGAAAAGCGTAAAAGCAACTCAACCAGAAGGAAAAGTAACAATTGAACTTTCAAGCAATACAAACCTTGAAACTGTTACAAAAGAAATTGAAGGTTTGCACTATAAAGTTGAAGGTACACCAATTATCAAATCTTCTTTGTGATTATGAGTGATCAAAAAGACCAGTACTATAAAGGGCTGTTTTGGGGAACCATACTCGGCGCCGCGGCAGGCGCTGTTGCAGGAATTCTCTTTGCACCAGATAAAGGAAGTGAAACCCGTGCTAAACTGAAAGAAAAAATCAACGAGCTTATTGAAAATGGACTTGAATTAAGTGCCGAAACTTTAGCAAATTTTCAAAATCAAGATACCAGTGAATCTATCTTTACAGAAAGCATTCATGAGAACGATGCAAAAAAAACGGCCGATGACATTGTCAATGAAGCAAAAGTTAAGGCCGCAAAACTCATTGCTGAAGCTAATACATTATTAAAGGAAGCCAAAGACGCAAGTGGGTTAATTGCCTCAAAACCAAATGGTTTTAAGAGTTAAAAAGTAAATAAAATATGATTTCATACCTCTCACGGAATCTTGAAGGAAATCAAAACAAACCGCTGGTACTATTACTTCATGCATTTCCATTAAATGCAGAAATGTGGCTTCCAACATTAATTCTTTTTGGGAATAAAGACTGGCCAATTCTTGCACCAACTGTTTACGGAACCAATGGAAGCGAAGAAAAGAAGAACTGGAACTTCACACAATATGCAAGTGAGCTTATCGAATTAGCAAGATACATAGGATACCAAAAAGTAATTCCGATAGGTGTGTCAATGGGCGGTTATGTCGCTTTCGAAATTCTCCGAAGTGAAAGCGAAAGCATAGCAGGATTGGTATTGTGTAATACGAAAGGTGAGTCAGACACTGAAGAAGGAAAAAAACAACGGGATTCACTCATAAAGCAGATTGAGGAAAGAGGGAATCAAGTTTGCATTGAACAAAATCTTCCAAAACTTTTAGGTCATACAACAAAAACAAACAACCCCGAACTGAGTATAGACTTAGGATCACTCATAAAAACGAATCGTAAAACGAGTTTAATCGAACAAATTAAGGCATTGAAGAATAGAAACGATTCAACTGAATTAATGAAAGGAATTAAACAACCTACACTTGTGATAGCAGGAAATGAAGATGAACTGATGTCACCGGAGGTGGTGAAAAAAATTTACGAGGGAATCCCTGAAACCACCAAAAAAGAATTTATTGAGATACAAAAAAGTGGACATCTAAGTGTATTAGAACAACCGGAACACTTTCATAGAAGCGTTGAAAAATTTATTGAACCATTCATGAACTCAATGTGGGATTAACACTCTTTATAACCTTAATACTCTCTTTCCTATTTATCGCAACTTCTGCATCGATTAACAGTGAAATCACTTTCGATAATTTTTTACTTTGTTTTATCCCGCTCTTTGTTGCGATTGATGTAATTGGAACATTACCGCTATTTATCGGACTCACTTCAAGTTTTCAAGAGAAAACGAAAAGAAGATTGACAACGCAAGCCGTGCTGACTGCTTTTGCACTATCATTAATTATTATGGTTGCAGGGAAGGGGTTATTTGATTTATTGGGTATCTCAATTTCTGATTTCAGAATCGCGGGAGGGATAATTCTACTGCTGCTCGCAATTATGGATTTAATTTCGCCGGGCGCGGATGAATCGAAGCAACCTGCAGACCCAAGCAAAATCGGTATCGTGCCATTAGGGATTCCACTCGTTATCGGCCCTGCGTCTCTAACAACGCTTTTAATTTTACGAGATACTTACGGGTTTCAACTCACTTTAATTGCGCTTGTGCTTAATCTGCTGATTGTATTTCTTCTGTTTTACTTTTCAGGTTATGCACAACGGCTCATAGGTCCAAATGGAGCGAAAGCCGTAGCCAAAGTAGCGGCTTTATTTTTGGCGGCAATCGCAGTGATGATGATTCGGGTTGGAATTTCAGATGTCATCAAATCCTTTTAAACTGGCATAGGTACTTGACTTTTTGGAATTAGCTTACCAATAAGTTTCTCCGCAATCTGAATGGCATTTGTTGCTGCACCCTTTCGTAAATTATCTGACACAATCCAAAGATTTAAGCCTTTTGGATGAGATAAATCCCTACGAATGCGCCCAACAAATACGCCATCCTTACCATATACTTCTAAAGGCATTGGGTAAATTTTTAGGTTGGGATTGTCAACCACAGTGACTCCGGGTGCATTTCGCAGAATTGAAAAAACTTCTTCTAAATCAAAATCATGTTCAAATTCTAGGTTAACGGACTCTGAGTGTCCACCATAAACCGGAACACGGACAGTTGTGGGAGAAATCATAATTGTATTATCTCCCATAATCTTCCTAGTCTCATTGACCATTTTCATCTCTTCTTTCGTATAGGCATTTTCTGTGAAGTCATCAATTTGAGGGACAACATTAAAAGCAATAGGATGAAAATGAGTAAACTTTTCTTGCTTTTCACCTCGAACTTCAGATTCTAAAGCTTCAAGCCCCATCTTACCTTTTCCGGTCACAGATTGATAAGTTGATACAATAATTCGCTTAATTTTATATCGATCGTGTAATGGTTTTAATGGCACCACCATTTGAATGGTCGAGCAATTCGGATTTGAAATAATTGAATGGGGATTACCTTGTGAATCAAAAATTGATAATGGATTTACCTCTGGGACAACCAAGGGAACAGAGGAATCCATTCGAAAGGCTGATGAGTTATCAATAACAATAGCCCCTTGCTTTGAAGCAATTGGTGCCCAAACCTTACTGAGTGTCGCACCGGCTGAAAACAAGGCGATATCAACTTGATTAAAGACTTCTTCGGACGGGAGTTGAATTGGAAACTCATTACCATTAAAAGGAACTGATTTACCAAGAGAATTTTCTGAGGCTAATGGAACTATGCGAGAAACTGGAAAATTTGTTGATTCCAAAACAGAGACCATTGTTCGTCCAACTAAACCTGTCGCCCCTAAAATCGCAACTGAATACTTCATAAAAAATTGAAAATCAAATATTGAAAAAGTATCAAATATAAAAACCAAAAAACAAAGGAATTAAAAATGTTTTTCATACCAAAGTGCTAATAGGAAAAGTGACCATAATTGGTAATGGAAATTTACCTTTCCTGACTCATGTTGATGGAAAAGGGATTTGACATAAGAAGTTGAAAAAAAAGCGTGATTGTCTTGCAACCCTAATGACCCTACATTATTTGAAAGTAGTTTAGAACGAAACATAGTTTCCTTTACAATGCGATTAAGTTTACCATTTCTCATCCAATCTGAAACCGGCGCTGCAAATCCTTGCTTCTTACGATAAATAATTTCATTAGGAATAATACCCTCAGCGGCTTTTTTTAAAATATACTTGGTTTCACCGTCCCGTACTTTTAATGAATCAGGAATTTGAAAGGCAAATTCAGCAATTCGATGATCTAAAAAAGGTACACGGGCTTCGATGGAACATGCCATAGACATCTTATCAACACGCATCAAAAGAAGTTCAGGCAAACGATTTTGAAACTCTGTAAACATCATTTTTGAATAGTAGCCAACATCCGAAGAAAGGGTTGAAAAATATTCACTTGAATAGCGCGAAGCTGAATAAATCATTCTTTTATATGAAGGCATAAATAACTGATCTTTTTGAATATCGGTAAAAGCAAAAGCGCCACCATAAAAGGGGAATTGTAATTGAAGGGAACGGCGCGCATAATCTGATATGAGGGAACTATGAGAGAATTGAGAGGACAAAGAGTAAAATAATTCACGAAAACCCGTTGGTACCAATTGATGATAATAATGATAGAAAAGCCACTCACGGTGAAAATGAGAGTAACCAGAAAATTCTTCATCTGAGCCCTCGCCAACTTGAACGACAATCGTTCCTGATTCTCTGGCAAGTTTACTGACAAAATAAAGAGGAATATTGACGGGATCAGCATTAGGTTCATCTTGATAAGAAAGCATTTGATCAATAAAACCTACTGCATCCGATTCATCAATTAATATTTCATGATGGTTGGTTGAAAATTGTTTGGATACCAGACGGGCATAATGAAGTTCATTGTACTTTTCAAAGTCTTTGAAGCCCACTGAAAAAGTATCGACAGGTCTTGCCATCAATTCTGACATAAGGGCAACATTTAAGGATGAATCAATTCCCCCTGAAAGAAAAACCCCAAACGGAACATCCGACATCATGCGAAGTTTAACCGAATCTCTAAGAAGCCTACGCAATTCATCAACACAAAATGGTTCACTTCTAAATTGGCTCTTATCATAGGATTCGCTTTGATGATGAAGACTCCAATAGCGTTGAAGTTTGTATTCTCCCGATTTTGAAAGCACTGCAAAATGACCGGCAGGAAGTTTTGAAATTCCTTCAAATAAAGTCTTTTCTGGAGGAGATGAAAGGAAAGTGAGGTAATCAGAAATCGCTTGATGATTAAGATTTACATGAAATGAGGGATGTTTAAGTATCGCTTTGATCTCAGAAGAAAAAACAAAACATCCGTTGAAGAAAGAATAGTAAAGGGGTTTTATGCCAACTCTATCACGAATAAGGAAAAGTTCTTCAGTGAAATTATCCCAAACAGCAATCGCAAACATCCCATAAAATTTCGAAATACAGCCAAGGCCAAATTCTTGAAATGCATAAAGAATAGTTTCAGTATCAGAGGTAGAGCGAAAGCGGTATCCTCTTTTTTCTAAATCTTTTCGAATCGAAAGATGATTATAAACCTCTCCATTAAATACAATGGTAAATCGATTGTCAGTTGTCGTCATTGGTTGATGACCCGCGGGTGAAAGATCAACGATTGAAAGTCTGCGGAAACCAAATCCTAACTTACGGTTTGGAGAAACAAAAATACCGGAATCATCCGGCCCACGGTGAATCATTGAATCACGCATTGATTCAAGAACTGATTCCGACAGGTTACGCTCAGGTCCACTGAAATTATAGATACCAACAATCCCACACATAACATTTGTTTAATTGAATAAGACAAAAAATGCCCAAAGAAGGAATTATATTTAGTGAATCCTAAAAAACACTAAAAAAATGAATCCAAAGATAAAACGCGCGTTAATTTCTGTATCCGATAAAACCGGAATAATTCCATTTGCACAGGTTCTTGAAAAGTTAGGGGTCGAGATCATCTCGACCGGTGGTACTTTACGATCTCTTCAAGATTCCGGAATTAACGCGCAAAGTATATCAACGCTAACAAAATTCCCTGAAATATTAGATGGAAGAGTAAAAACTTTACACCCGAATGTGCACGGTGGGCTCTTGGCAAAAAGAGATGAAGAAATTCATCTGAAGGAAATGACTGAAAATTCGATTGAGTTCATCGATTTGGTTGTGGTGAATTTGTATCCTTTCGAAAAAACAGTAGCAAAAAGTGATGTAAAATTCGACGAGGCCATTGAAAATATTGACATTGGCGGCCCTTCGATGCTTCGCTCATCAGCTAAAAATTTTAAGTTCGTCACGGTTGTCACTGACTTTACCGATTATGCAACTGTGTTAGATGAAATGCAAAAAAACAACGGGGCAACGACACTTGCAACAAGGTTTTATTTGGCACAAAAAGTATTTCAATTAACATCAAAATACGACTCCGCAATCAGCAACTATCTGGCTACCGCTTTGCCAGAGGAGTTGATATTGTCTCAAGAGAAAGACACAAATAAAATTGAACTTGAGTATTTGCATGTTCTAACCAAAGAAATCGATATGAGATATGGAGAAAACCCGCATCAAAAAGCCGGGTTTTATTCAATTAGAACAAGCGAGGGAGAAAGTACATTTCGTGAGCATTTTGAAAAATTACACGGCAAAGAACTTTCATTCAACAATATTTTAGATATCAGTGCGGCGGCTGGCGCAGTGGAAGAATTTTGGGATGAAGCTCCCACTGCAGTGATAGTAAAGCATACAAATCCTTGTGGGGTTGGACAGGATGCGTCGCTTCTTGAGGCATACAAAAAGGCATTTCAGACCGATACGCAAGCCCCTTTTGGCGGTATTATTTCTGTGAATCGAAGCCTTGATAAAGAAACCGCAGAAGCAATAAATTTAATTTTTACTGAAATTGTGATTGCCCCGGATTTTGAAGACGGCGTGATGGAAATGATGAGGAAAAAGAAAGATCGGCGAATTATTCAGAGGAAAAAATCGGTATTGAAAAAAGGATTGGAGGTGAGAGGAAACGCAATGGGTATCTTAATCCAAGAGCGAGATACAGCGATGATCACGAGAAAAGAGTTGAAGGTCGTTACAAAAAGAGTGCCTACGGAAGAAGAGTTTAAGGATTTGCTTTTTGCTTGGAAGGTCTGCAAACATGTGAAATCAAATGCGATTGTGTATGCGAAGAACTTGCAGACTTATGGCATTGGTGCGGGGCAGATGTCGCGTGTGGATTCCTCAAGAATCGCGCGATGGAAAGCTGGTGAAGCCGGGCTTGATTTAAATGGTTCAGCTGTTGCAAGTGATGCGTTCTTCCCTTTTGCCGATGGATTACTTGCCGCAGCTGAAGCCGGGGCGATGTCAGTAATTCAACCGGGAGGATCAGTAAGAGATCAGGAAGTGATTGATGCGGCAAATGAAAAAGGGATAGCGATGGTCTTTACAGGGATAAGGCATTTCAAACATTAGTTATAATACAGCTGCAAGATGAAAGTTTCTATTATTGTTCCTGTCTTTAATGAAGAGAAGACCTTGGTTTTGATTATTTCCCACTTACAAAAACTTCCGTTTGAAAAAGAGATCATTATTGTTGATGATTGCTCGCAAGATTTTTCTTTTGATACAGCAAAGAAGCTTGAAGAAGAAGATTCTCAAATTAGGGTGATTCGTTTGGAAAAAAATCACGGGAAAGGAGCGGCCGTGCGAACCGGTATTGAACATAGTACCGGTGAAATAATTGTGGTTCAAGATGCTGATTTAGAGTATCACCCGAATGACCTAATCACATTGGTGTCGATCATAAAGGCCGGAAAAGCAACTGTGGTATTTGGGTCGAGATATTTATCGAAGCAAAATGATGAAGGGTATTTGTTGCATCGATTGGGAAACTTTGTGTTTACGTGGTTTTCGAATCGGGTAACGGGTTTAAATTTGACGGATGTTACAACCTGTTACCGGGTTTGTCATAAAGAGATATTTGAGATTGTAACGATTGAAGAAAGGCGTTTTGGGATAGAGGTTGAATTGGTTGGAAAAATCGGAAGGCTTTACCGAAAAGGAAAATGCCGCATTCAGGAAGTGCCGATTCGGTATTTCCCAAGAGGGTTTTCAGAAGGAAAAAAGATTACTTGGAAAGATAGTTTAAGCCTATTGAAAGCGATTGTCAAGTATCGGTAAAAAAAAGCAGATAAAAAAAACCGCTCAATTGAGCGGCTTTTTAATTGCGAATTAATTAGCGTGCAAAAAACGGCTTATCGTATAATTCTAAGCGTTTTTCGGGCGTGAAGCGAAAATCGAGAATTTCGCCTTCGGGGCGGACTTCAATCAAGGCGCCACTTGGGCATTGATCCACATCAAAACAAAGCTGGCATGAAATACATGCACCTTGATCGATATAGTATCTAAATCCGCCTTCTTGAACATCGCCATAGAGTTTCACTCCGATTGCATTGACTTTGGGCGGGCATTGATCCAAACAAAATCCGCACGCGATACATAAATTTTCGATGATATCGTATTTATTCTTCACGCGCTTTTTAACAGCTGCCATAACGAATCCTCCCTTGGGTTGAATAGAAAAAATTATTTTAACAATAATACCAATCTTTTACTCGCCTTGCAAACCCCTATAACATGAAAGGGGCAAAAGGGGCTTGAACGCCGAAGAACTGCATCCAAACCCCTTTTGAACTCTTGTGGCGAAGAAAAATTAAAAAGAACGGTATTTCATTTCTGAATTAAGAAATCAACTTCAAGAGATAATTAACCGTTTGTGCTAAAATATCAGAACCTGCTTGACCGAGATGGCTCACCGGCGGCGGTGCGGGTTCATTGGTCATATAGAATCCGTTTGCCACATAAAGCCACACAAGCATAAAGGTACCACTGAAATAAAGCACTGTGCCTGCGAATTTTGAATCAGAAAGATTCAGAACCGGGAATCGGAATTTAACATCGCGACCAACGAAGGTTTTGCCCAGCCAGCGAATCGTGCGGGTTTGAATGTCTGCACCTTCAAGACGAGAGCCACGATCTTTGAACCAAACTGCGAAACTGATAAACCATACAAGGTGACCAATAAGCAGTACGACTGTTAGATGAGAACTTGCCCAAATGGCTTGCGTTTCTGTCCACATATAATAGAACACACCGCCTGTATAGTGATGCGAAAGCCCCGCGATACTATCCCACGCGTTACAATCTGCAACAGCCATTCCATAGTTCATTGAAGCGAGCCAGCCTCCATCGATATACCATTCGATTACAGAAAGTGGCTTCACCGACCAAAGAATTGCAAACCAAAGTTGGTCTTGAATCGAGACACCGCAAGTTCCGCCATAAACCGGGCCTAAGCACGGGAATGAGAACGAATTCTTCTTCAGCCCTAAGTCTTCCCAAAGCGGAGAAGTATGCGAGAAGAATGCAATGCGCGAAGTTGCAACCGAAGCAAAGAGCCATCCGGCAGTGATTTCGTGCACTGCGCACCAATCGTTAATTGACGGGTCGGTGAACATAAACTGCCACATCGGTAGCGGCTTCAGCCAATAGAACGACATAGTGATATTTGCGCCAAGGACATTCAGCTCGCAGCAACTGTTCCAACAAACAACTGCATAGACGGAAATCATTGTGGTAAAACACATCACCATTACAACGCCCACGAATTTCACTTGCACTTCTTTATCGCGGCCTAAGGCAATCCATTTGGATTTAATTTGGCTGTAAAGTCCACTCATTTGAATCTTGAGCAAATACTGTCCGCCGTGGAAAACGCCTGCAAAGACATATAGGAATCCGCAGATGATATGATTGAAAGCCAAGAGATTGATCACGACTTGAGCCATACCGAATGTGGCACCCGGTTTCGGAAGAATCGCATACGCCGGATATTCGGGATACTCGACTTTCGTCATATCTGTTACGCCATTGGCATCGAAACCAACGCGGTTAAACGGTTCGCCATAGATATAGAAGACGAGGTCGTTTAATTGGTTATAAAAAAATTGATCTTTGCGGAAAGCCACAAAGGCGAGAATACCCAGTGCAATATTGATATACCCCATCGAAGTAAGGTGAACCGAGAAGATGGCTTTAAGGTCATCATTCAAGTGTTCAGCTGCACGGGGCGGTGTATTCCACCAATAGAACCCTACCATAAAGAAAACGCCCGACCAAATGAATGCCATAAAGGCTTCGCTATTAATCGTTTGGAAATCGGGTTTAGGTGTAATACCCATTGCAAACCAAAGGACAAGCCCCCAAACCAAAAAGAGGAAGGCTTGATAGATGGTATGTGCGCCTAAGGCTTCGGAGTAATTTTTTGCGCTTCTTCCTCCAAGTCCGCCGGGAAGAACAGTTCCGAACATTCTGAAGTCGCGGAAGTTTCCGGGCACTTTTGCATCGCGATTCCAGAAGAAAAGCGGTGCGAGTGGGTTGGCGAGGTTCTTTGTCCAATGCCGCCATCCACCAAAGATGAGGAATGCGCCGGCAAGGAAGTGAACGCCTGCCCACCATAGCAATTTACGCGCGGCTTCTTGAAGCTCGGGAGTACTGGCACTGTAGGTGTCAATACCGAGCGAAACCATTCTTGGTTTGATGGTGAGATAGAACCAGTTGTCGTAGAACCCTTGTCCGCCCCACGGGAAGACTTGAATTCCAGAGATATAATAGACACCCATCACGATACCAAGCGTTCCAAGGAGTGCCAAGTGAGCGCCGAAGACTTGTTCGTCATCGAGCTTATCGGCATCGAATATTTGAAACCATTTGGTAGTACGGGTTTCGGTGCGTTTGAGCAGGAATCGTTTCATTTCTGAAACATCTGCTTCCATAACGACCGGTTTATCGGGTGCTGCCGCTTTAGGTGCGGGCTTTGCTCCAACTGCCGGAGCAGTACCGGCGGCGGCTGCCGCTGGTTTTTTCGCCGTTGCTTGCAATTTGGCTGCTTGCAGCGTCGGTTTTTTTGGAGCTTCACCGCCGCCCGATGCGACAGGTTTTTCTTGATCAGCCATAGTGTTCTCCTTTTTATTTGAAGTGTCATCATAAGATGAGTGATGACAAATTCCGTTCGGGTTCCGGAGGCCTTGGTGTGTGCCAACCGTGTTCATTTGAACCCTTGGAAATAAGACGGCATCATCGCTCGTTTCTCTCTTTTAACGCACGTCCCTAGGCAGTCATAAGCCAAGGTACGGCATAAAGGCACGATAATGCACTACTCGTGTATGCAGTCGGTTATCGCGCCGAATCCCTCACACACACGTTACTTCTTCAAACGACCAAAGAACAAGTTCATTTTTTCCCAATGAAGGGAAAGAAAAATCAAAAAAAATCAGGTGAAAAAAGAACAGAATTTTTTGCGAAACACCGATTAAGCCTTCGCAGAAATATCGGTGACATCAATGACTTGGAAATTTTCACGAAGATATTCTTCTAAAGCCCGGCAACTTGAAGAGCGAAAATCGGATTGCAAAACTTGATTTTTCTTTTCTCCAAAGAATTGCCCTCCTGTGACAAACTTGACGCCAAGGTTCTTCATTACTTTTCTAAAATGCTCATACTTCTTAAAAACCGGCGGAGCGAACTTCGCGAGCGTAATAGACATACACACAACGGATGGATGAAGCACTTCAATGACATTTTCAAGATCCTTAAATGGAACCGCAGCTCCAACATAATTCACCTTAAAGCCAAGGGTTTGACACACCATTGAAACTCCCAAAAGCCCCACCTCGTGATATTCTGACTCGGGTGCCGTGCAAATGACCGCATTCAAACTTGAATCTTGATCTGCCGGTTTTGTAATTGATTGATCGGATGAAATGACAACATTATGCGTTTTGAAGGCATAGCGTGCTTTTATTTGCAAAACAGATTCGATGAGAATATTGGTGATGATGTGCTCTTCACCTGCGCCTAATTTGCGTTGTGCCCACAGGTCACCGACGCGGTACATTGCCGGTGCAATGACATCATCGAATATAGAAGCAACACCAACACCTTGTTCAATACATTTGCTGAGCAAGGCTTCAACCTCGTCTCGCTTATAAAGAATAAGATTTTCAAAGAGCTTTAATGAAATGGAAGAAAGCTCCCCTTTCATTAATATTATTTCGGTGTTGATATCAATGTTGTTGGAAAATTTCTTTTCCAAATTCAATTGTTCGAGTTTGTGCTCCGGGATGCGAATATTATTTCGCTCCAAAAACTCCAAAACATCTTCAATTTTGAACTTACGATGACCGCCGACGGTTTTATGATGGCGTATTAAACCCATATTAGACCAACGCTTAATGGTGGTCTCGCCGACATCGCATAACTCAGAGAGTTGCCGAGACGAAAAATACTGATTCACTCCTCAAACTTCCTTTCGAGTGTTCAACTGTTTTGAATTTCACCCAATCATTAGATTTACTACACACAAACTTACACAAAAACAGAGGTGCTCGCAAGGTTATCAATGGATTAATCTCAGCAAATGCGATGTCTTTTCTTGCTGATGAAATCAAGCCTTTGGCGAGAAAACGGCCAAATCAGTTATTAAAGATTAAATTTGTTCCAGATGATAAAGATGATTTCAGCCGTGAGGTAAGATTAATTTCCTATGAAGCGAAATAAATGCTTTATTGATTTGCGAAAGCCATTCGAAGCAAATAGAAAACCATAACACACCATTTTGTTACAATTTTCATACTATTAATGTGATGCTATCATTTTTTGTTCAAGTTTGCTTAAGGAGTATTCTACCCACTCAAATTTCACGCTTATTCATTCGGCGGTTACTTGGTTTCCTATTTCTTGCAGGAACGCTCATCAATCAACCGTTGCTCTTTAGTGCTACGGCACAAAAAAAGAGTGGAATAAAAAAACCAATTCCGCACAAGCAAAGTAATATTGGCTTGAATGAATCTGTGAAAGAGGTAAAGCGCATATCAAAAGAAGCGCTCATGAGCATGAAAGAATTAAAAAAGGAATTTGCAGCCTTATTTCAGGATTCAGCGACTGCCAATTTTTTTTGGGGGGTTTCAATAACGGCGCCCAATACCCAAAAGGGGTTGAGAATTCAAGATCGAAGAGAAAAATACAAGGTGCTTTTTGAGCTCAATGCCGAAAAGAACTTTATTCCGGCATCGAATCAAAAATTATTAAGTTCAGCGGCGGCACTTTTTCTGCTTGATTCGACAAAACGATTTACAACAGATGTTCGAATTCAGGGAGAAATTAAAGATGGTGTACTCTTTGGAAATCTGGTGGCATTCAGTGATGGGAATCCGGCGCTTTCAGAGAAATTTTTTGCGGGCAATTCTCAACAATTTTTCAAAGATGTGGCAGAAAGTTTGCATGTAAAAGGGGTTCAGCGAATTGCGGGTGATCTCATAGCAGATGACGGCTATTTTTCAACAGAGGCAATATCTTATGCTGTTGGTGAAGGTGATGGTGACTATTCAGAGGGTTGGGATTGGGATGATGTCTCAAATGGAACTGCGACGGCAGTTTCAGCCCTTTCGTATAATGAAAATTCGATTCGATTTTTTTTGATTCGCGACAGTGTGTTGCAAAAGCCAAGGCTCGAATGGATGCCAAAAACTTCTTACGGAACTTATCAGAACAATGCTTTTTATGTTTCTAAAGGTGAGAGAAAAACGGCTGATTTTTTTCGTGTTATCGGTTCGAATCAATTTATTTCAACGGGAGCAATGCCGCTGGATGTGGATACCGTTCAAACTATGGTGGCTGTAGAGAGACCGGCGTTTTATTTTTTATGGGAGTTAAAATCGGCGCTGAATGCAAAGGGAATTGACGTCAGTGGCATACTTCGCCGTGAGCCCGGTTATGCTGGTAGAGAGAATACGAAACTGCTGCATCAAACACTTTCTCCGGAACTTTTGCAAATTCTTGCCTATATGAATAAGGAAAGCAGCAATTTTACCGCAGAGCAACTATTACGCATCATTGGAAAGGTCAGATATGGTGAGGGCACAAAAAGAGCCGGTCTTCGTGCGATTGGAGAGATGTTGGATTCGATTGGGGTATCAAAGAAAAATTTTCTAGCATTTGACGGAAGCGGCCTCACTAGAAAAAATAGAATATCGCCGGGAGCGCTGAGAGATTTATTGAATGCAATTTACGCTTCGCGCTTTTTCGATAGCTACCGGCAAACGCTTGCAATTGGCGGGAAAGACGGAACGTTGAAACGACGATTGAAAAAGGAGCGATTTACGAATCGCGTATTTGCAAAAACCGGATTTGTTTCCGGTATTCGAACACTTTCGGGATATGTGCTAAACGGTGAAAAGAGATGGGTCACCTTTTCGATAATGGCGATGAATTACACACAACCAACAGCGGAAATCGAGGCGGTTCAAGACAAAGCGATAGAATTGATTTTAAGATGGAATGGCAAGTAGTGTCACGTTTTTCTCGCGCTTCAAAGCCATAGTAAAATCACAGTTTCGTAACATCCTTCAAGACGAAATCCAAAAATCTAACCCTCACATATCCTTATATTTAAATACGGCGAAAAATGAATTCAGTCAAATACTGAGATAGCCGCGCTTAGGAGTCATGCTACAAACTTTATCTAAACCAATTTTAACGCAGTATGCCGATTATTGAAAAAATTATCGCTCGTCAAATTTTAGATTCACGAGGAAATCCAACCATTGAGGTAGATGTTTATACCGAAAATTCATTCGGGCGTGCCGCCGTTCCCTCTGGGGCAAGCACGGGTGAGCACGAAGCCGTGGAATTGCGCGATGGCGATAAGAAAACCTATTTGGGAAAGGGTGTTCTCAAGGCCGTAAAAAATGTGAATACGATTATTGATAAAGAACTGCGAGGAATGCTTGTGACACAACAAGTTGAACTTGACAAAATGATGATTGAACTTGATGGAACGGAGAATAAGTCAAAGCTTGGTGCAAATGCAATTTTGGGGGTCTCATTGGCTTGTGCAAAGGCAGGTGCAGATTTTACCGGTCAACCGCTTTACCGTTACATTGGCGGAACCTTGGCACGAACACTCCCAAGCCCAATGATGAATGTATTGAACGGAGGGGCACATGCCGATAACAATGTCGATTTCCAAGAATTTATGATTATGCCATTGGGCTTTAAATCTTTCAGCGAAGCCTTGCAATGCGGAACAGAAGTTTTTCATTCACTCAAAAGCTTGTTGAAATCAAAAGGTTACAATACTGCCGTTGGTGATGAAGGCGGTTTTGCTCCAAATGTGAAGTCGAATGAAGAAGCGATAGAATTGGTCATCGAAGCCGTTGGAAAAGCAGGTTACAAAATTGAAAAGCATGTGATGATTGCTTTAGATCCTGCATCATCGGAGTTTTATGACAAGGAAAAGAAAAAGTATGTGTTCAAAAAGTCGAACAAGCAGGAACTTACATCAGAAAAAATGGCCGAATATTGGACAAAATGGAGCAAAGATTACCCGATTATTTCAATTGAAGATGGAATGGCAGAAGATGATTGGGAAGGTTGGAGAATGCTTACTGATAAAATCGGGAATAGCGTGCAACTTGTGGGTGATGATTTATTTGTAACCAACACCAAGCGGCTTCAAACCGGAATTGATCAACATGTTGCGAACTCGATTCTAATTAAAGTCAATCAAATTGGGTCACTCACAGAAACACTTGAAGCAGTTGATTTAGCGAAGCGAAACGGTTACACAAGCATTATCTCGCATCGCAGCGGCGAAACCGAAGACACCACCATTGCTCAAATTGCAGTGGCAACAAATGCAGGACAAATTAAAACCGGTTCCCTTTCAAGAACAGACCGCATTGCCAAGTACAATGAATTACTTCGGATCGAAGAAGAACTTGGAGATGATGCAATATACTTGGGCAGAAAGGCGTTTCGAGTGTAAGAAAGAATTTCTATTTTCCTTTTGAAGTAACTCCTGCCCAATAGGCAGGAGTTATTTTTTTATTCTGATTTCTTATTGAAGCAAACAACAACAGAAAAAACTTAGGTTATGCTTGCTGTGCGCTCAGCACTTATTTGGATTGTGACGACATTCATGATGACGGTGTTATCATTGGTGGCAATCATCGTTAGTTTTTGGGATGGCTCCGGGCGGAGTTACTTGCGTTTGGCGCGGGTTTGGGCTCGAATTTGGCTTGGGATTTCAAATACCGAAGTAAAGGTATTCGGTACTGAGAATATCGAGAAAGCAAAAGCGTATGTGGTTGCAAGCAATCACTCTAGCTACTTCGATATTCCTGCTTTGCTGGCTTACTTACCGCTTGAATTCAGAATGGTGGCAAAGCAATCGATAAGTTATGTTCCCGTTTTGGGATGGGGGATGAAACGAGGTGATTTCATTTTCATTAAGCGAGGCGCAAATCGTGAAGCACTCCGAAGTCTCGATGGCTCAATCAAGCGACTAAAAGAAGGAAAAAGTGTCGTTCTTTTTGCTGACGGAACACGCTCGATGTACGGCAATATTCAACCTTTCAAAAGAGGAGCGTTTATGGTTGCTGAACGAGCCGGTGCTGATATTCTTCCTGTAACGATTTTAGGAAGTCATAAAATAATGCAGCGGAATTCTTCTCTCATTTCATCTGGGACCATAACCGTTGTAATTGGGAAGCCAATCTCAAACTTAGGTAAAAGTGCCGATGAACTTCTAAAAGAAACTTACCTAGCCGTATCAGAGAATTTTGAAAGGTACAAAAATGCGTGTTTCACAGCGGAAGATATTGCGTTAATGAATCAAAATTCATGCAAGGAGTAATGAAAAAAGGAATTGTTTCTCACCCGCAAATGGAAATTCAATATGAACAGGATTGAAATTGGGGGATGTATATCCATAGTATTACAATTCTTAACGAAACCGCAAAAATCATAATTGAAGTAGTTGAATGATAGAATTTGGAGAGGAAATCGTAACGGCGCAATTGCTTTCAGGAAATCGAAGGGTCTTGGCGAGAGTGATTTCGAAAATCGAAAATGATGACCCATCCAGTGACGCCATTTTAGGAGTAATTGCCTCTCAAATTGGAAGCGGATATCGAATTGGAATCACGGGGCCTCCGGGTGCGGGTAAGAGCACTTTGACAAGTAAACTTGCGCTAAGCCTGAGTAAAATGGGACATCACGTGGCAATACTTGCGGTTGATCCCACAAGCCCGTTTTCAGGAGGTGCATTGCTTGGCGATCGAGTGAGAATGAATGAGATTTTTACTGATCCGAACATTTTTATCCGCTCAATGGCCACCCGAGGAAGCTTGGGCGGCCTTGCCGAAAAAGCCTCTGAGGTATCGGATGTTATGGAAGCAGCAGGGTTTGACCGCATCTTGATTGAAACGGTGGGTGTGGGTCAATCGGAACTTGATGTTGCTAAAGCTGCAGATACCACCCTTGTCGTTTTGGTTCCGGAATCCGGCGATTCGATACAAGCGATGAAAGCGGGGCTAATGGAAATCGCAGATGTCTTTGTAATGAATAAATCGGACAGACCTGAAAGTGAAAAAGCGGCAGAATCACTCCGCTCAACCCTTGGATTTCGAGATCATGATGAAACCACGTGGATTCCAGAAGTGATTCCTACAAGTGCAAATTCAGGTAAGGGAATCGATGAAGTACTGCATCAAATTGAAAGGCACCGAACATTTTTGAGTGATCGTAATTTGCTTGAATCGAAAAGGCAAAGGAGACACGAGTTATGGATTCGGGAGAAAATTGGCCGGAAACTCTCAGAACGGTTTTGGAGTGTAGAAAACGAAACAGAATTAAAGCGGCTTTTTTTTGAGAAGAAAAATAAATATGAAATCGTTTCTACCCTTTTGAATTCCGAATAGAAAAATGAACGGAATCATAATCGACGACTCCGTTCAAGCCTTCAAAAATTAAGACTAGTAAATGAACGGAAACAAACGTTTCGTGCGGTTCAAGTAATGGCGATACTCCTCACCGAATTTTCGCTCAAGCATCGATTCCTCAATGTTCATCCGGCTTCCGTACCATACGACGCTCACTAAAGCAAAAATCAGAAGAGCAATGAAGGATTGTGTCAGAAGGCAAAACCCAAGAAAGAATAGAATATGACCGGTGTAAATCGGGTGTCTCAAAATTCGGTAAATCCCATCTTGAACAAGTCGATGATCGTTTTTAATGGCTAAGCGATCATAAAACTTTCCTAAAGTGATGGTGGCATGATAGGTCAATGCGGTTGCGATGATCATGAGGGTTATCCCGCCCCAAAAAAAGGGCGACGACGAGACGGATTGGGAAACAGAGCCGCTCAACAAAACCGTTGAGTAGTCATAAATGCCGGTGTAATGAACAGCAATGAGCCCAAAAATTTGAACCATAAAAGCGGCTTTACCTGAGGAGGAATGAACCTGTTCATCATCCTTCCGATCGGCAAGCTTTCCGTGAACGATGCTTCTTCGAATGGTGCCGAAAAAGAAAATCATATAGGAGGAGTATATCAGCCATACGACCGGCATTGTGAAAATCCCGAAAATCCAAGCAGGAAGTAGGATTAGTGCTGCTTGCATTAAGGCAAGAAGCGATATAAGCGAAACAACCCGAAAAATACGGTTCATTGCAAGATGATTTTGATTTATGATTTTAATCCGCGGCTGATATAAAGAACAAACCGGCGTTGAATGGTTTCGCTATGGGAAAGCTCAATGGGTTGTTTTTTTAACCAAGCCTCAAAACGGCGAAGTGATTCAGAAAAAAGCGGCTCCTCTAATTGCCAAGTTTCATTGTAAGTCCGATTTTTCATTTTCTCAAATAAAAGTAAAGGAGACGCTTCTTCTGTCCAAGCAGATGCAATAATTTCAGAGGCGGGTTCCGCGCCAATCAAATGAAGTTCTTGAAAGAGCATCGGCCCGGCAGCGGCTGTAGGCAACATCTCCGGGTTCAGCAAAGCAACAATTTTGCGAAATTCCATTTTCATTTCAGATGCAAAGGCATTAGGTGAAAGCCAATCTCGTCCTTGAATGAATAGTCCTCCCGGCTTAAGCACGCGTTGAACCTCTCGAAGCGAGGTTTTCCAGTTACTGACCAAGTGAAGGACATTGCTTGTAAAAACGGCATCAAAGGAATTTGATGCAAATGGTAAAGTTGTAACATCCCCTTCAACAAGTGTTATTGGTATATTCATTGAAGCCGCGAGTTCGCCGGCTACAGCAAGCATCTCTGGCTCTATATCTAAAGCTGTAACGCGAGCCCCGGCTTTTGCTATGGATACCGATATTCTTCCGGCGCCAGCTCCCATATCCAATAGGTGAGATTCTCTCCCAATCAAATCGCGAATACATTCACCAATTTCAGTTGCCGATTTTTCAGGAATGAAATTTATCGCGTTGTAATGTTTCGCAATTTCTTTGAACGACATTGAAGTGTATATCGCCATAATCCCTCCCGTTTCGATGAATTAAACCCAACTTACTTTACCATCAAAGTGACTTCATTCTTAATGGCATCGCGCTCAAGAGACGCTATACTTGCCGGGCGCAATGAAATCACACATAAAATCATAAAAAAGCCTTCAGCAAGAAAGAATGCAGCATAGCCGATTGGAGCAGAAGAAAAAATACTTGAGCCGATAATAACCTCATATATTAACCCACAAAGTATAAAGCACCCCCCTAATCCAAATGCTTGAGCCATACTCCAAATCCCAAGATACTTTCCGGTTTGACCCTTTACCGTCATGTCAGACATCATCGTAACGGCAGCCATCGTAAAGATGCCGACACAAAAACCATTGATTCCAAAAGAGATGATTGCAAGGGTGAGGTTGAGATAAAGAATAGAGAATGCGATTAAACCGAAACTTAAGGCTGCAAGCATTCCGCCGAATGTTGCAATGCTTTTTTTGTCCCTCATTTCTAAAAGTGCCACAGATTCTTTTTTTCCCAAAAGCTTTGCACCCAAGGCGGCAGTCATTCCCATTCCAAGCGTTACTCCTGTATTAAATAGTTGTTGAAAAATGGAGGAATCGCTCACACTAAGGTGAAAAATTTCAGCACCCATTACCTCTTGAAGTAAATCTTGGGTAAAAATCCCGAAAAAGGAAAGGGAGATAAAAAGAAAAAAGCGTTTGGCCGTTGCATTTTTCAGAAGCATTGAAAGAGAATCCTTAAATGGGTTTTGTTCTCGAGATAATTGACCTGCGGGGAGTGAAACTTGGTTCCCGACTGTTAATTCTCGCAATTCATCTTTTGTAAGCCGCCGTTCTAAGCCAAAGATGCCAAGAAATCCGAGAATAAAGACGATCAAGGGCGAAATGAGATAAAGACTTTGAAGTCGCGATTCTGAAAACTCCGGCATCCACAGCCCAAAAAGCGAAGCCCAAACAACAAGAATTAACGTTTGCCCTGTCCAAGCCGCGGCGAAAACCTTGCTGCGGGTTTCTGCTGTTGTACATTCAGCAATGAGATCAAGGTAAGTATTGGCCATCAACGCAATGCTGAGACCAAAAATGAAAAAAAGAAGAAACATCAACGGAATGGCAAAAAGATTTCCTCCCTTCTGAAACTCAAGCATGAATGGAAGCGGTAAAAGTGAAAAGCTTCCGGTCATAAGCCCAATGAGAAGATATGGACTGCGGCGATATCCAAAAATGGGAAAACGATCGGTCATTTTCCCAAAGAAGGGTTGAAACGGACCAAAAAACGGATACAATCCAATCATCAGCGCAATGAGGAGGGCTGGTAGTTGGTATTCAACAATTGCAACTCGATTAAAATTGACCGTGACTTGCGCAAACATCAAGGCAATCGCAAACTTTGGGAGCATGAATTGAACGGTGACTCGGCTCATAAAGAATAAGGTTTAATCCCCTGTTTCGGCTTCCATCACAATAGTGAGATCTGCCGGTTTTAAGGGTGTTAAATTTTCTGGCATTGAACGATTGGCATCCGTTTGGCCGGTTTGTAACTTAAAGTCAGAAATACTTACTCGTCCTAATAGGTAAACCGAAAGTATCATTAAACAAGATTCAATGAAGAAGATAATGGCATAACCGATTGAGGCTGAAAAAAATGATGTTTCAATAAGGAGCGAAACAAGCGCACCCGCGAGAACCCCTGAAAGCCCGCTTCCTAATGAAGTTGCAAATCCCCACAACCCCATATAAGTGGCGCGTTCTTTTTGAGATGTCATTTCCATCATTGTGGTGAGCGTTCCAATTGTATGAAAACCGGTGAAGAGGCCCAAAAAGAAGAGCGCATGAAACATAAAACGGCTCGATTCACTTAAACTAATAATTGCAAGAAGCAATAAACCAATGGCAGTTCCACCGCTTCCAATTCTTGCAACAGATTGTTTATCAAATCGAAACCAAAGTGAAAGCAAGCCCACCAGCAGCATTGAGCCTAAGACGCCGATTCCCCAAATCGGTTGAAATGAGGAAGTCTCTTTCAATGATAGCCCAAGCACTGCGGCTCCGAAGACTTCGAGAATGGTATCTTGAAGAAAAATGCCGATTGTGCTCCCAACTATAAAGAGGAAAAACAAGCGAGTCGCATTTCCAGTACTGAAAAGTCGCTGAACAAGGCGAATCATATTCTCGCGTTTTATCGAGGGTTCATTAATTGGCTGTACTTTGGGGTTTCTTAGGTCGTATTTTACACGTGGTTCTAGCCCAAGCAAGCCAACGCCACAAGTAAAGAAAACAATCACCGGTGTAATGCTATAGAGCTTTACCAAAGTTTCATGATGATAGACCGGCATCTGATACTTCATCACAACTCCGGAAAGCACAAGGCCTAAAATCATTGTTGTCCAAACCAATGCCACCGCAACCCCCCGCGTTTTATCGGTTGTGATATCTGAGATAAGTGCTAAATGAGCATTACCAGACATTGCAAGCCCAACGCCGAAAACAATAAGCAGAAAAAAGCCACCCAAAAAGCCCCACCAATGGCTTTGGCTCATTGCAAGCATCATTGCCGGAAGAAATAGAAAAATGATGCTGGCAATCATCGATCCAAGAAAAAGATAGGGTGTGCGTTTCATCCTGAAAATTGGAAACCGATCGGCAAGCGAACCAAAGTAAATTTGAAACGGCGAAAGGAAATGATAACACCCTATCATTGAAGTGATAATCACAGCAGGAATGGCAAGCTCATGAATCGATACGCGATTGAAGTTGGCGGTTAGAAGCGCAAACATCCACCCAATTCCAAGCTTAGGCAAGGCTAAGCGTAAGAGATTCAAGGCTTGGTGAGCGACAAGAAGTTTATTTGAAGAAACTGTTTCTGACATAGTTATTGTGTTTTACTCTAATCTCGGATTTCCGATTTGGAAATACATAGAGTACCAAATCGGAAACGTGCCGAATTAGAGACGGTGTGTCAGAGATTAAATTCAAAACCAATGTGAAAACTTCTTCCCGGCATACGGAACTGCTCAAGTTCTTCATACTGCGTATTGGTGAAATTTTGTACAGTTGCCGTAACCTTAAATTGAGAAAGAACTTGATAAGCCGCGGTCAAATCCATCACCAAGAAATCACCCGGGTAATCGGCTTCAGAGAGCGCTAAACGAATTCGACGATACTGCGGTAAATAGCGAGCGCTATACATCATTGAAAGATCATTCCAAGTAAAATTGGCACTTCCGGAAATGTTGTGTTGAGGTCGATAAGGAAGCCAATTGTTGGTTGAATCAGCAGTAACGGCACGAAGCAAATCATTTTTATTTGGGCTCAAATCGCGGGCATCCATAAAATTGTAACCCAATTGAAAGGTCAGTTCATTGATAGGGCGGAAAGTGAGCGCGAATTCAAAACCAAGAATGCGAGCTTCAGCGAAATTTTTGTATTGGAAGATGATATCGCCCACTTGCTTGTTGGGTTTAGCCGGAGAGATATCTTGCGATTCAATCAGATTGGTGTAAAAATTGGCGTAAGTTGAAAAGTCAATTGAAAACTGATTTCCGAATGCTTTATAAACGCCAAATTCGAAACTCGTCATGCGTTCTGCGTCAAGCGTGCCATTTGGAATTCCGGCGAAGATCCCTGCTTCAGTGATAAAGCGCTCGGCAAGCGTTGGCGCTCTAAAACTGCGGCTCACGGAGGCGCGCAGTGCCGATTCGTCATCAAGTTTATAAGTTGCTGCAACTCTTGGGCTAAGCTGCCACAAAGTCGGATGCTCAATTTGAGACACAACCGTCGGGTAGATTGAGCCGTCAGGCTGTGCAGTTGAAAACGGATTAAGAATATCAAGGTATGAAACATCTGTTCGATTCATCAGATGGTTCAAATCAAAACGAATTCCGAAGCTGAATCGAAGGCGTTCACCGAGACTGAAATCATCTTGTATATAAGCCCCAATCGTATAGGACTTATTATTGTAATAAAGCGTGGATTGAACATCGTCTATATATGCATCTATACCGGTTGTAATTTGATGATCAGAAGCAAGCCGGTTCAATTGAATACCAAAGGAAAGGCGCTTAGCATCAGAATTGTTGAATGTATTTGGGTCGTTGGGGTCATACGGCGCGCGTCGGCGTAAGGTGTATTGTTGAAATGGGCCGAACGCTTCGCTAAACTGAGGATAATATTTGATTACAAAGTGATACCTGTAGTATGAGGCGCGTGTTTCAAGTTTCGTGTATTGATCAAAAACCATAACATGTGTAAGCCCGGCAAATTCCATTCCAGATTCTTTTTGATCGTCGGAGAGATAATCATTAGCATCGGCGCTGAGTGCATTGGCTTTTGAGCGCCACGGGTAAACCTGTCCGCCTTCGTTTCGATTAATTAATCCAGAGAATATCAATTGCTGTGTCGGAGTAATCTGATAAGTGAGTTTGAGCTTTAAATCATCCATCAATTGATTTGAATTTTGACGGTAGCCTTCATCACTCATTCGAGAGTAAATAACATTATAGCTGAGATCGCCAATCGTATTTCCGTGTGTAAACATTGTGTTATAGAAATACGGTACTTTCCCATTCGGGTAGTTTCGGGTATTCACAAACGATGGTGGTGCATCATAAAATCCATTTGAAAACCGAACATTAAATGTCATTTCGCTTGGCATTGTCCCAATGACATTGATAATTCCGCCCATTGCACCTGAACCGTAAAGTGAGGATGCCGCACCCTTTACGACTTCAAGTCGGCCAATACCATTCATCATAAAATTTTGCCAATCCACCGAGCCTGCATCGGGAGTATTCATCAAAAAGCCATCATAAAGCATCATCACACGCGTTCCGATTCCGCCGCCCGTCATGCTGTTTGAGCCCCGAATTTGAACGCTGCTTGAGCCAAAGCCTCCCGAGCGGGTAACATCCACGCCGGGGATAGATTCCAAAACTTGATCCAATGAACTGAGCGGCAAAGCATTAATGGCTTGCTCACTGATAACGGTTGTGGTGATTGGAATTTCCAATCGATTCTGCTCATGCTTTGAAGCAGAAACGACAACTTCGGATGCAGAAAAATTTGATTCACTAAGTGTAAAAGTAACGGTTGAAGTTGCGCCACCTTCCAAGTCAAAAACATCTGATATGGGTTCGTATCCTAATGCAGAGATACGAAGGGAAATCTTTCCTGCAGGAGCTTTCGAAATTCGAAATTCCCCACGGATATTGGTGGTTGCGCCTAATGTGGTTCCAAGAATTTTGATCGTTGCCCCAATTATCGGCTCTCCCGATAATGAGGTTACTTTTCCGGTTAGGATGCCGGTTTCGCCGCCTTCCGCCCTTATTTCAGATGAAAGCACGGCAAACGTGGCAAGTGCGAGTAGCCCAAAGGCAATGGTTTTAAACCGATTCATAATTTTCTCCTTGAATGTTCTCTTTAGAAATAATGAAACGGCAACACAACTTTGACATCATTATGCTGCCGTTTCCGGCAGAGAAAAGAGAACAAGTTTTCTGTTGTAATACGGGAAGTGAGAACAAATCCACTTCTCGGAGAACAGATTTATTGAACTGCAGGTAAAGTGATTTGCGGATGCCAGATCATCATATAATTCTGAGCATTCGTCGTTACGCTTGTAGCACCTGAAGCGGTCGTCATTGATGACAGTGTGCTTGAAAGTGTATTATCTGAGTTATAAATACCGACTGAGATATTGTCGTAGGTTCCAAATTGATACGGTACAAAGCCAAGGCCATTAAAGCCGCTGTTTTTTGAAAAAGGAGCAACAGTTGAGGCGACGGGCTTGGTGATTTTAACAAATAAATCAGGTTGAATGCCCGGGCCGGGTGTGACACCCGATTTATAACCAACAACCGCTAAATATTTTCCACCGGTTGGCCATTTTTCAAGTTGATCCACTTTCACGGTTCCAAGAATGGTCATTTGTGATTTTGCTTTGGAAGCGTTGTAAGCATATTCGCCCATTGCAAGGTCAACGGTAAGGTTTGCAACAGTAATGCCGGGAACGGCTTTCACAGGTGTTCCTAAGCCGTTAATGGTTTGTGCGCCATTGTATCCTAAGGCCACTTGGATATCGCCTCCCGGACCGCCACGTGTACCTGCCGGATTGACATAAGTGGGAAGAATGAGATAATAGCTGTTTTCAAGAATGTCAGGTGTTTCAAGTCTGTAGGTATAAACACCATTACTTAATTCTGATATTTGAATTCCGGTGCTGTTTCCGCCGAAAATCTTCGCTGGTGCTGCAATGGCGGCGCCTGCTTCGTTTGAGGGATTCACTGCAATTCGGACATAGCCCGATGGAAATGCAAGTGATGAATCAGATGAATTTGGCCACTTTGCCGGGTCAAATGCAGCCCCTTTATATGTAAAAGTGATGGTTCCGGTTATGACGGTCGGGTCGGTCGGTGCGCCGCCGTTATCTTTACAACCGGTGCTAATCAGCAAAAAGCCGACAAGGGTGAGCAACATTGCTCGTTTTGCCAACGAAATCGTTTGACGGTAATTCATAGTTATTGATTCCTTTCAAGAATTGATTTTGATTAAAAAATAAAGAACAAGGTTGAGCCGTGGTTACTTTTGGAAACCAGCTTCTTGAAAGGTTAGCAGCATAACGCGTTCATTTTAGAAATGCACAGCTAAACCTTATACAAAAGGCAATTTCGGCTCTTTAAAAATTGTTGTATCGCAAAGCGGTGATTCCAAACTCAAAGGCGAAATCGATGATTCGAACTATTGTGTTAAGACTTTAAGTTGGAATAAGATTCGGGCTGGCTATGATCGAAGCGGAATAAGATATTCGTGGAGGTTCATCGGAGAGAAATCGGACAAGAAATCGCTGCTGAAATACCCCTCAAGGCTGCAACTGGGGTGCAAGTCATTTCTCGCTTGTGATAACGCACAAAAAAGATTGACAAGAGACCCAACATCTGCGACAGCTGCGATGGAAACATGAGAATCAGCCCCTTTTTCAATGGCGCTTGATGGAAGTTTGGCAACATTGTTTTGTGAGGTAGAAGCGAAGAGTTCATCATCTGGTTCTTTCGGACGCTCAAAAACAAAATTCTCAATCCCGCGGTGGTAAACCTTACCGCTCGCCGTCTTGATTGTTTTATCTTTTGCCTTTGAAGCATCGGCCAAAGAATGCTTCATAATCGCGTTCCCGCCACTAAGAATCGAAACCCAAAAGAAAATCTGGACTTCAACAAGCTTCCAGATGCTTTTGGCAAATCGGCGGTGGATGTTTTCGCGCTTTGGCATTTTCCCCTAACTTCTTTTCTCTTTACTTCAAAAAGGTGTTCATTTCTTCACCTCACTCAACGAGCATTAACATTCTCAATGGTTCAACCTTTTGACTACAACCAAAAGAGAATATCAATGACCTAACTTCATAACTTCACAAAGTTACTCACAGGAATAACTACAAAGGTTTAGAGATTCAGTGAAAGTTGATGATTTAGGGTTAAATTTAAGTGACGATAAAATCGTGGTTTACAGGGAAAATCGACCGTTTCGTTACTTCGAATCCGCTTTTAACCAGTTTCTCGAAGGATAAAACGGGGAACTTTTTCACAATTCTTGAAAATCTTGGATTAAGAGTTCTGCCGCGAACTTCCCCGAGAGAGTCACCATTGGTGTGCCACCACCCGGATGCGCGCTCCCTGTCGCGATGTACAGCCCTTTCAAATAAGGCGAGCGGTTTCGAGGGCGCAAAAAAGCCGACATCATCCCATTTGACGAAAGGCCATAGATTGAGCCTCGGTGTGAATAAAATTTTTGATAAAGCATTTCGGGCGTCACTTCAGCTTCAAATTCAATCTTCCCCGAAAGCCCAATAAAACCGCGCTTCTCCAGCGATTCATTCACCAAATTCTTGTACAATTTCCCATCTTGCTTCCAATTGTAACGCTCAGAAAGAAACGGCGCATTGATTAAGAGAAACCAATTTTCCGAGCCCTCGGGCGATTGTCCAGCATCGCTATGGCACGACCGAGTGAGATAAATCGTGGGGTCGCTTGGCATAACACCTTGCGTGAAAATTTCTTCGAACTCGTGCTTATAATCTTTTGTGAAAAATATATTGTGATGAGAAAGGTTTGGATAAGTATCCTTTACACCGAGCGTAAGAACATAGCCCGAGCAAGACGCCTCAAGATTTTTCAATCGCTTTGGGGCTTTATCGGTTAATGCCGTGTATGTGTGTATCGCATCATCATTCGAGACGACAGCCAGTGCTTCCAACGTTTCTATCGCCCCGTTTTTTTTGACTTGAACGCCTGTCACAACTTTATTGCGATCAAGAATTGCCGTCACCTCGGCATTGGTTTCAAGTGTAACGCCAAGTTCTAAGGCAAGCTTCAGGTAAGCCTCGGCAAGCCGCTGCATCCCGCCTTTAATATAAAAGCCGCCAAAAGCCAGTTCCACAAATGCAATGACATTGAGGGTTGCGGGTGCGAAATATGGTGAAGAGCCCACATAGGTTGGAAACCGATCGAGAAACTGCACAAAACGAGGATCCGAAAAAAAACGCACGTTGCTTTTATGGACGGTCGAAAGCGCGTCGATTTTGAATAAGTCAATCGGATTTGTTTTAAAAAGGCGTGAAAAAGAAAGTGGGTTGTAAATAAAACTTTCGGCGGTGGCATCATAGATGCGCTTAGCATAATCAAAGTATGGCTTGAGCGCGGGAGCGGCTGAAGGAAAAACACGGGCGACTTCCTCTTCAAACTGAAAGCGATTGCAATATGCCGTAAAGACTGTGCCATCTTGGAAGAAATATCGGCACGACGCCTCAAGTGGAATGAGTTCAAGGTAGTCGGAAAGTTTCCTGCCCGCCGCCGCAAAAAGAGATTCAAAAACGAAGGGCATTGTGATAAGTGTTGGGCCTAAATCAAACCGGTAGCCATTTGGCGAGCGAAGTTCTTGCATTTTTCCGCCCACAGTTGCATTTTTTTCAATAATGGTTACATCAAAGCCTTTCGCTGCCAAATGAATGGCTGCTGAAAGTCCGCCCAATCCTGCGCCAATGACAATAACTTTTTTGGAGGATGCCACAGTTAGTCGCCTTCTTCTTCCCAATCGTTATTTAAGATGATTCGGGTATTGGGAACAATAATGGCTTCATTTTCCTCTCGATCCCAATCCGAATCGTTCAAAATGGGGTTAATTGGGGTTTGATCAAAGTAAAGCTGCCGCCGAAGTGCGAGCTTTAGCTTATCGGTGTACTCTTCTTTAGAAATTTCGATTGCACCAAACCGTTTCACATTGTCATTAATGTATTGCGAATCCAAGAGTTCATATTGGCGCTCTTTCAGCCGGGAGATAAGAAAATCAAACGCGACTTTGCTTGCATTGGGGACACGGTAAAACATTGATTCGCCAAAAAACGCCGCCCCGATTGAAATCCCATAAAGCCCACCGGCAAGCTCACCATTATAATACGATTCAATGCTATGCGCATAACCGGCTTTGTGAAGCTCGGTATAAACTTCAATCATTTCATCCGAAATCCAAGTGCCGTAGCCATCGCCGCGTTCACTAGCACAGGCGCGCATCACGGCTTCAAAATTGGTGTTCACCCGAATTTCAAAAGTGGATTTTTTTATCACTTGCCGAAGCGAGCGCGGGGCATGATAATTTTCAAGTGGAATAATGGCGCGTTTGAGTGGGAAATACCAACGGATGATGCCGTTTTCAGAATCGGCCATTGGGAAAACCCCAATAGTATAACCGTATAGAACTAAATCCGGCGTGAGTGCCGGAGCAGGTTGTGGTATTTTCATTCGTAGCGATGTCTCGATAAAAATATGGTAAAATGATTGAAACCAAGAACACTAAAAGAAGATAATCTTCGAATGTAAATCGATTTTGAGAATAAAAATAAAGATTTCTTTTGATGTGGCTTGGGGATAAGCTGATGCATAACCTAAGGATGACTCCATTTCATTTAAGCCTTAAGTGCGGTGAAATGAGAAGAAGGACAAAGAAGGGAATAGATACTTATTTTGTGTGTAAAGCAACTTTAACATTGAGAAAATTAGTAAAAATATGATTAAATAAACTTTAACATTGTATATTTACAATTCCACAAAGTGTTAATCGTTATGAATGGATATAAAGGCAAAAGAAAAGGAAGTTGCCTCTTTCCTTAAGAACTTTAAGGAAAAGATGAAAGTATGGGATGTGCTCTTCCGCGACGAAAGAGGCAAGAATGCCCAAGCCCTTTTAGACTTGGAGCTACGCCCAATTGAGCGAAACAAGGTACTTGAAAATCTCTATATAAACGATTACTCCGAAGGGCCTTTCTCCGATACGCTCTACCACGGAGCAGATATGTGGGTTTTTGGGAAAGAGGTAAAGAAAAAAGAAGTTTACATCAAAATCACAATGGGTCAACACGGGAGAAGTGTCATCTGTATTTCATTTCATGAAGCGGAGCACAAAATGAAGTACCCATTAAAGTAACACTGTATATGAAAAGTCCAATTACAGGGAAAGAAATGACCTTAAAGAAAGAAAAAAGGTCTATGGAATTTCGCAAGGAAAAAATTGAGATTGTATATCATTATTACAAATGTGAGGATAGTGGAGAGCAGTTTACCACCACGGCATTGGATGAATTGAATATCAATCAAGTTCATAACCGATACCGCGAAAAATTCAACATTCCGTTCCCTGAAGAAATCGCCGGAATACGTGAAAAGTATGGGTTATCGGCTGTTAAAATGTCTGAAGTGTTAGGGTTTGGCGTGAACGGCTATCGCCAATACGAAGCGGGAGAAATCCCAAGCATTGCCAATGCAAAGATTATACAGATGGTAGATGATAGTACATACTTTACTAAAATGGTGGAACTATCAACAACCCTAAGTAGTGAAATCAAATTGAAAGTTTGCCAACGGGCACGGCAAATTTCAGAGCTAAAAGATCAAAATCGCGGTTTCGAGGCGTTTCAAGAATATATGCTTGGAAAAGCAAAGCCCGACACGTTTTCAGGCTACAAAATCCCTTCTCTTGAAAAAATCGCGCAGATGATTTCTTATTTCGCAAAGGAAATGCAGCCCTATAAAACCAAGCTGAATAAACTGCTTTTCTATGCCGATTTTCTCATGTATAAAGAAAGCGGTTTTTCCATCAGTGGTATGCGCTATAAAGCGATTGATATGGGGCCTGTGCCCGGTAACTTCCAAAGCATTTATGAATATTTAGCCAATCAAGGAGAAATTGACATTTTAAGCCAAGAATTCCCTAATGGCAAAACGGGCGAACAGTTTATACCAAAAAGAGAAAACCCGTTCAAAGCAGACTTATTTACCGAAAAAGAAATAAGAGTATTAGAGAAAGTGGCAAAAACATTCCGAAAAACAACAACTCAAGAAATGATTGAGTTAAGCCATTCAGAGGAAGCGTGGAAAGCCAATGAGAAAATTAAAGCGAAAATTCATTACGATTATGCGTTTGAATTAAACCTTAGCTAACAAACTAAAATTTAATAAACTACTACCCCTTTAACACGCGAAACCCAAAAAAACTTCGAAGAGATCGTTAATCAAGAGTTCGATAAGGCAGGTGTTACGCGCCTCTCGAAATGGCATCTCGATGTGGTCTATCGAACCAATACCGCAATTGCTTACAGTGGCGGCCAAACGGCACGCTACGGCCAACTTAAAAGCGAGTTCCCGTTTTGGCGTTACTCCGCCATCAAAGATCGGCGCACACGGCCCTCACACCGGCGGCTCGATGGAAAGATTTTCAAGAATGGTGATTTCCGCTTCTGGCCGCCGCTCGGCTACAATTGCCGCTGCGAAGCCATTCCGATCACCGCCCGCGAAGCCGCCGAAAAAGGCTTCACCGCTCCCGACCCGGTAACACCGGAAGAGCAAAGCGCACTCCGAAACGCCGAGTTTATTGGGAACAAGAACTCTAAGTTTATGAGCTGGCTTGAGAAGAAAAACCTTTCTCCCGAAGCCAAGAAAAAGGTCGATATGTTTTTGATGACCTTAATGAGCGACCTTAACCCTAAAATGCCGGTTGCAGTAAAGAAGGTTTATGAGGAACTCAAAGCAACAGGTGAGTTTATTGAAGTGAAATCATCAAGCTCTAGCACTTTCATTCTTCAACATAAAAGAGCGCAAAAGAAAGATTTACCCTTAAACCTTGACGCTTCAAGAAGACTCAGTGAAAATGGTTATAACGTGATAATCCGAGCGCACATCGAAAACAAAGGTAAACAGCCCGAATTCGAGATCATAAATAGTGAAGGTAAGCGTTTCATTTCTGACTTAAAGACCCCTAACCCTAAAGAGTATAAAAGCCTTGTATCTTCAATTAAAAATCAATTTGCTTCAGCTGAGAAGCAAAAAATCAATCATCTGGTTGTTGATATAATTGACCCAAATGCAGATAACTTCAATATTGAAAAAGGTATTGAAGATGGCTTCAAAAACAATAGATTTATTAATACAGTAATAATTCTGAAAGGAGAGAAATCGGTTCAGATTACAAGGGATCAGTTTTTGAAGCAGGTAGTAAATAAGGAGATTAAGAGAAAATTATGAACGCAGGACGGAGTAAGTGCGCTGCCTTACTCCCGGACCCGAGTTCCATAATCCCACATTCATTTCAAAGATACAACTTATTTCACGAAACAAAAAAGGAGGCCTAAAGCCTCCTTTTTCTTCCCATAAAGCCACCTTTACGGTTTCTCATGAACGATTGCCTCCACAAGCTCCTGAACACTCTCCAACTTATTCTGAATGATATTTATCAGTACAAAGTAATTCGATGTATTGGGATTAACTTGGCTGTTGGTTATCGCATCTCGCAGCACCACCAAAAGGTCAATCGTTTCATTGATATCATCTTGAATTCTCAGCGAGCTTGACGAGCGATTATCAAAAGAGCTTTTATTGAAGTCCTCTCCTTGCGAGCTCGTCGAGCTCATTAAATCGAGAGGATTTAGGTGAGGTCTATTCATCGCGCACCTCCTTTTAAGTGTTTAATTGCATCCTTTTTTCTTGACCAAAAGGTTTCATTGCTTTCACTTCCATTAAGTGTGTAAGCAAACCAACCGCCACATTCAGCTTTTTCTATATCACCAACTAAGCGGCCATTCACATAAATAAAAACTCTCATCGCGCACCTCCCATCAGTTTTGATGCAATCCGGGTTCGAAGCGCGGTATCGCGAATCAAACACACATCACTCATAATATCAAGCATCCTCTCCGGCGTGAGCCGGTTATGCTTCGGCTTTGCCATTATTACGCCCTCGCCAAGCGAGCCTATCGCGCTCGCTGAATTGGAGAGGGTTGGGGTGAGGTTACGTTTGCGGATACTCGCAACAACCTCAGCCACCACATCCGTAAACCGCTCCGCCTCCGGCTTCCGCGATCGGAACGCCAACTTGTAAACCGCTTGCTCGGAAATATGCCAAGTTTTTTGTACTCCGCCGGGGGTGATTATTTCGCACCCCCTTTTCCAATCTTGTTTAATTTGTGATAAAATGTCTCCACCCCAAGTAATATCAAGAGCGGAGCAAACATCTTTTGCAACAAACCAAGTTTGGTTATGCTCATCGATGTGGTAGCGAACAGATTTGTCGCCAAAAGGCAGGAAAGAAACAGAAGTGTTATTCATAATGATTCGAACGATTAATAAAGCCTAACCTTGTTCCAGCTCATTAGAAGCTGTGCGAGCCTCACGGTCATCGCAGGGGTTAGGCGAAACGATTTAGTTCAGCAACGCCCTAAATGAAGCCCTTGCATTTAAAATGCAAAAGCCGCATACGGAGCGGATTGCCGCTAATGATTTGAACGGCGGCAATTTGCTGAATTTTCCAATAACTTCAAAGAACAATCTTCAACTCTTAACTCTTAACTGGCTATCTCAACAACGCTTCAATCGCCGCGT
>JANRJQ010000012.1 GCA_033763895.1 Chloroherpetonaceae bacterium
GGCATTATGGATTTTTCTCTACTTTGAGACCGGTTTTGGCAGAAAGTGTATTTAAGAGCGTTGAATAATTGGGGAGCGTTTGTCTGATGCCGATGGAATCAACTCTCCCGAGTTTATTGGGCACATCAATCACTGCAACGACATAATAAGTGACCGGAGGGTTGTAAGTGATTGGCTCTTGATAAATTTGTTTGATTTCAGTGTATTGAAAGGTTTTTTTACTACCATTGCGCGTTTCGTAGAGCACGGCGTTATCGTTCAAAGTAATCTTATCACCTTCAAAGGAATGCGCGGCATAAAATTTTGTATTTAAATAGTTGGGCATTCCCAAGCAAAAGGTCATCACCACAATGATAATCCCTGTTTTTAAGAGGCAACCGAGATCAATGCCGTATCTGAAATTTCCGTAGCGGAAAAAAATCGCCCAAACCAAGGCAATAATGATTGCAGCACCACTCCACGTGAGCAAAGCGTAATTATCAATAAGAAACTCTGATTGGGTCAGCGGGTAGGAATAAACTTCAAGCATTGCAGTTAACTTCTAAATTTCTAAAACTTGGTAAAGATAGGTTTCTTTCTCTGAAGTGAAAAGTTTCTTTGATTCATGCCCGATTAATTTGACGGGTTGAGCAATTTTTTCAAAATTACCATTCGAAGTTAAACAACAAAAATAAACCAAGTGACAAGTTCGCCATTAAGAAGCATTTCGTTTCCAAAAATTTTTCTCGCCTCTAAATCTCCGCGCAGGCATGCCTTGCTGAAGATTATCACCTCGAATTTTGAGGTTGTTCCCTTAGAAGTTGATGAAAGTTTTGATTCTGAATTACCGCCGCAAGAGGTGGTTCAAATGCTTTCCAAACGAAAAGCCATAGCAGCTGCCGCTTCGCTGAAACTAAGCACAGAATGGATTCTTTCCGCCGATACCATTGTGGTGCTTGGGGCAGAAATTCTCAACAAACCGAGCACTGTTGAAGAAGCGAAGGCAATGCTTACGAAGCTAAGTGGAAATCATCATCTGGTATTTACAGGGTTTACACTCCTAAAATCGGAACAGGGGGAATTGGTTTTGCACACGGCGTATGAATCGACAGAGGTTTACTTCAAGCCGCTATCTGTGCAGGAAATTGAAGACTACATTCGTTATGCCAAACCCTTCGATAAAGCAGGGAGCTATGGCATTCAAGATGATTTTGGGGCATGTTTTATTCCGAAAATCAACGGTTGTTACTACAATGTGGTAGGGCTGCCGATTTCGCGGCTGTATCGTGAAATGAATGTGTTTTTTCAGATGCCGGTTCGCGTGTCAAAAGAAAAAAGATAAATTCTTCTTTGCAAATGACGAAAAAAAGATAAAATTAGGCGTCGTTATTTTTTCGAATACGAACAATTCTGTTGCAATGAAATTGTATCTCATTCGTCATGCATCGGCGCTAAATGTCGGTCAAGAAGGTATTTTCCAAGATGAAGCGCGAAGGCTCTCGGTAAAGGGCGTTGAAGAGGCTGAAAAAATTGGAAGATTTTTGAAATCCTTAAAAATTAAAGTTGATCTGATTCTTCATAGCCCGTTGATTCGTGCAGAGCAAACGGCGAATAAGATTTCGGAGGCGCTCTCAGTCGAAAGAAAGGTTGAAAATAAACTCTCAACCGAATTTGGGCTACAATCCTATATGGAGGCGCTGGATGAACACAAATTCGTTCAGAACCTTGTGATGGTGGCGCATCAGCCCACCCTTTCAAAAATGGCGCTTACAATGATGGGCAGCGACCCGCGCGCAGGGCTCGAAGTGAATCCGGGGTCAATTATTATGCTTCGATCGGAGCGGCTATCAAGCACTTGGACGGGTCAGTTAAGCCTGCTCATCTCACCTTCAGAAATGGCATAACGCGGTCGCCTTTACACTCAATTCTCTTAACCCACATAAGGCTGAATTTTTTCCAAAAATTCTTTTGGAAGTCGGGTTGGCTTGCCCGTTGGGGTTACAAAGGCAAGAACAGTGTTTCCGGTAAGAAGCAATTTCTGTGAGATTTTCTCAAATATTCGGTAAGAGATCGAAACTCGAACATTTTCAAGTTTCGAAATGGTCGTATGAATTTCAAGTTCATCATCATATCGGGCCGGCGCCAAATAAACGGCGTGTGCTTCAATCACGGGCAACATAACCCCAAGCGGTTCAAGCTTTGCATATTCAAATCCGATGTTTCGAAGAAATTCGTTTCGCGCGGCTTCCATAAATTCAAAGTACCGACCGTAATAGACGACTTGCATTTTATCGGTGTGGGCATAAATAACGCGAAGGGTGTGTATATAAGTTTGCGATGTTTGCGGTGAATTCATAAAACACTAGCGTTATAGAATGAAAAGAAATGAAGTTTAATTGCTTTCGTTAAAGACACCCATTGCGGAAAATTTAGTAATTCGGTGGTCGGCAAGTTCTTCTTTCGAGAGCGAAAGCAGCGGTTTTAATTCTTCAATAATTGCCGATTTCAACAGGGCAGCGGCTTCTTCCGGTGCCCGATGAGCGCCACCGAGTGGCTCCGGAACAATTCGGTCAATAATTTTATGTTGAATCAAGTCTTGAGCCGTGAGCTTGAGTGCCTCAGCAGCTTGCTCCTTAAAATTCCAGCTTCGCCATAAAATGGAAGAACAGCTTTCGGGAGAAATGACCGAATACCACGCATTCTCGAGCATTAAAATTTTATTTCCCACACCGATTCCGATTGCACCACCGGAAGCACCTTCGCCGATAATGACACATATAATTGGCACTTTAAGCTTTGCCATTTCAAAAAGATTGCGGGCAATTGCCTCGGCCTGTCCGCGCTCTTCTGCTTCGATTCCCGGGAAAGCGCCGGGCGTATCGATAAGGGTAATCACGGGTTTGTGAAATTTTTCAGCGAGTTTCATTAATCGTAGGGCCTTGCGATAACCTTCCGGGTTTGCCATCCCGAAGTTTCGATAAAGGTTTGATTTGGTATCACGCCCTTTTTGATGCCCGATAACCATTACACTTTGAGAGAAACCATTGTCATCGGTGAGCTTAGCAAAACCACCGAGAATGGCCTTATCATCGCCAAAGGCGCGGTCACCGGCGAGTTCGGTAAAATCCTGCATCATCATGTAAATGTAATCGAGGGTATAGGGTCGCTCAGGATGTCGGGCAATTTGAACGCGTTGCCATCGGGTAAGATTCTTAAAGATGGAAGCACGAAGTTCGTTGATTCTACTTTCAAGGGTATCGATATCGCTGGTGAGTTCATGATGGAGCTTTACATCGCCTTGATTTTGATTGGCGAAATCTCTCATTTCGGAAAGTTTGGTTTCCAATTCATAAAGGGGTTTTTCAAAATCAAGAATAACCTTAGACATAAGCGTTTGGAATAAAATGAAAAAGTCCGCCTAAGTTAAAGCGGACTTTTCAGAATCTCAAGCAAAGTTGAAAACTCAGCGAGTATGATTACTTGTTTACGGCGGTCTTTAAGGCAGAGCCGGGCTTAAAGCGAGCGACTTTCTTTGCCTTAATTTTAAGAGGAGCACCGGTTTTCGGATTGCGGCCGGTTCTTGCGGCGCGCTTTCCAACTGAGAATGTTCCGAAACCGATTAAGGTCACGGTGCCACCCTTTTTCAAAGTAGCGGTAACACCTTCCATAAAGGAGTTAACGGCTTTTTCAGCTGCGGCTTTGGATACATCCGCATCTTTGGCAATCTTTTCTACGAGATCTGCTTTTGACATGTCAAAAAAGTTTTAGTGTTGATAGACTTGATTTGGATTGATTTTTCAATCAATCTTGAGCGAATTTAGTAAATAAAATCAATTTGTCAAGTACTTAGCACCCGAAAACCCTAATAAAATCAAAGTTTTATAGGGAATTGGTAAACCAGCTTCTTTTTGTGAATCAAAAGTGAGGTCGTATATTCGCGTGCTTTTTTCGCTTCTCATGACTGAAATCAAAATTTTAAACTTGTTTGATTAGAATTCAAAAAGCCAAAAAGCCTTGTAAAATATAGGAGATTTGGCAAATAGGCGTTTTGATTGCAAGAAGTAAAAGTTCTTTAGGATAAAGGAAGAGCAAAGAAGGAAAACATTTTTTTAAACATAATTTATCAATTAATGGCAACTACCGCAGATCTTTCAAAGGGGCTTATCATAAGATTCAACAATGAACTTCATGTTCTTGAAGAGGTAATTCACCGCACGCCGGGGAATCTTCGAGCGTTTTACCAAGTGAAGATGAGAAGCATCCGAAACGGCAGAATTGTAGAAAACCGATTTCGTTCCGGTGAAGAAGTTGAAATCGTTGATACCGAACGCAAAACCTTTCAGTACCTCTATCGTGATGGGGAAGATTTTGTATTAATGGATAACGAAACTTATGATCAAACCAATGTGTCATCGACAGCTTTTGGAGAAGCCTCAAAATTTTTGAAAGAATCAATGACGGTGGAAGTGGTCTATGCCAATGACGGCAGTATCGTACAAGCGGAAGCACCAAATTTTGTTGAACTTTCGGTAACGGATACCAGCAGCATTACCAAAGATGACCGTGCAACCGCCGGCACAAAACCTGCTACACTTGAAACCGGCGCTGTAATTCAAGTACCGATGTTTGTAATGGTAGGGGATGTCATTCGTGTCGATACCCGCTCAGGTGCTTATCTTGATCGAATTAACAATAAGAAGTAATCTGAATTTATTCTTATTATATGAAATTTTCGGGGAGACGACTCTCTTATCACTTAACCAATAAAATCGAATGAATCTAGAGGATATCAAGCAACTCATTAAGATGCTCGACGAATCCGGCCTTGATGAAATGGGAATTCAGGATGGCGAATTCAAAATTAATTTGAAACGCAAAACTGACCTTCCTGCCGCTTCACAAGCTTCGGTTCAATATGCTTATCCTGCTCCTTATCAAAATGCACCTGCCCCCTCAGCCGGTTCTCTCGCTGCGGCTTCAGCACCAGAACCCCAAAAAACAGATGGTGCTAAGAAGTACCGCGAAGTCCGCTCCCCAATGGTTGGAACTTTCTATCGCTCGCCTGCGCCAGACGCGAATCCTTATGTTCAAGTCGGTGATAAAGTTTCTAAAGGCAAGGTCCTTTGCATCATTGAAGCAATGAAACTAATGAACGAGATAGAAAGTGACATTGATGGTTCGGTGGTTCAGATTATGGTTGAGAATGGAAAACCGGTAGAGTATAACCAAGTTCTATTCTTAATTGATTGATTGAGCCTAAAAGCCGTGTGCCTATTCTAACCATTCTAAGACAAAACCTTGTTTAAGAAAATTTTAATCGCCAATCGTGGTGAGATTGCAATGCGAGTGATTCGCACTTGCCGCGAAATGGGTATTCAAACCGTTGCGGTTTATTCTACAGCCGATTCCGATTCATTACATGTAAAATATGCTGATGAAGCCGTTTGCATTGGCCCGGCAGTTAGCAAAGAAAGCTATCTTAATATTCCTCGATTAATCGCTGCGGCTGAAATCACCAATTCGGATGCCATTCACCCCGGGTATGGCTTCCTTTCTGAAAATGCCGAATTCTCTGAGATATGTACCGAATCAGGAATTAAGTTTATAGGACCAACACCGGAAATGATTCGCTCGATGGGCGATAAAAACACGGCTAAGGAAACGGTTAAGCGCGTTGGGGTGCCTACTATTCCGGGCAGTAACGGATTGCTGACAAGTTTAGAAGATGCCAAAGAAACAGCGATACGTGTCGGCTATCCTGTGATTATTAAGGCAACTGCAGGAGGAGGCGGAAAAGGGATGCGCGTGGTACAAAAGGAAGATGAACTTGAAAAAGCCTTTGTAACCGCTAAAAACGAAGCTGAAAAAGCCTTTGGCAATGGCGGTGTTTATATGGAAAAATTCCTCGAGGAGCCGAGGCATATTGAAATTCAAGTTTTGGGAGATCAATTTGGCAATGTCGTTCATTTTGGTGAACGTGATTGCTCGGTTCAACGGCGTCATCAAAAGCTTATTGAAGAATCACCGTCACCCATAATGACTGAGGAATTGCGTGCTCAAATGGGTGAAGCCGCAATCGCTACTGCAAAAGCAATACATTACGAAGGGGCCGGAACAATTGAATTTTTGGTTGATAAATACCGAAAATTTTACTTTATGGAAATGAACACCCGAATTCAAGTGGAGCATCCGGTTACCGAAGAAGTGTGTGATGTCGATTTGATTCGACAGCAGATTTTAGTAGCGGCCGGAAAGCGAATTTCATTGAAAAAGGTTGTGCCGAAAGGTCATGCAATTGAATGTAGAATCAATGCCGAAGATCCTGATCATGACTTTAGACCTTCTCCGGGTGAACTCAAGGTATTTCATGTACCCGGCGGTCACGGTGTTCGGGTTGAAACGCATGCGTATGCGGGTTATCGAATTCCCTCAAATTATGATTCTATGATTGCAAAGTTAATTGTTCACGCACATACCCGAGAAGAGGCCATTGAGCGAATGATTCGAGCGCTCGATGAATTCACGGTTGAAGGAATCAAAACAACGATTGGATTTCATAAAAAAGTGATGCTTTCAAAGCTTTTCAGAAGCGGGAATTTTGATACAAGCTTTATTGAAAAGGCGAATGTGAAGTAAGTGATATTCTTGTTTTGGTGGGATGAGATAGTGGTTTCAAAAGAGGCTGATTTCAGTCTCTTTTTTTTATCCAACTGCAAACGAGAGAAGCGCAAATAAAAACGCAATTTTCTGAAGATTATTGATTTGATGGAGGGTTTGCGGGGTGTGACTTCCAAAGGATTGAAATGTCCCATAAAGTGTGATGCCTGCAAAAATGAAAATCAGAATTGCATAAAGAAAAGGTCGTTTCAAGGGATAAGTATCAAGAATCATCAACGGTGAAATCGCCCAAAGAATGGCGAGACCTTGGATAAATGCAATGATGAAAAGGGCTTTTTTGATCCCGATTCGTGTTGGTAAAGTTTCAATACCGCCGGCACGATCGCCAATGATGTCCTCTGCATCTTTTAAGATTTCTCGTGCAAATACGGCTATGAAAGTTAATCCTGCGGGAAAGAGCAACTTCGAATGAAAATCTGTAAAAAGTGCCCCAAAACAAATCGATGCTGAAACAACGAGTGCGACCACCAAATTTCCTAAAACAATCACGCGTTTCATCCAACGGCTATACACATAGAGAAGAATTGCAGAAAAAAAAGCAATTGCAAATGCTGCAAAACTAACTGAAAAAGATAAGAGAACCGCAAGTGAATTGAATATGGCCCACGCATAAATCGCAACGCTTTCAGAAATTTCTCCCAAAACCAAAGGTCGAAGCGGCTTATTGATACGGTCAATTTCGATATCAAAAACATCGTTGATGATGTTCGCAGCAGCACCAACCAATGTTCCTGATAAAACCAACATCCAAAACCCGTCGTCCGAAAAAGCCGTTGAGCCTTGAAGGATGATTCCGCCAAGAGCATTGGCAAAAATGAAAAGTAAAACATTTGAAGGACGGGCTAAACTCCAAAGTCCATTGACCTGTTGAAACACGCGAGTCATAAGTTGATTAATTCGCCAAGGAATATGGCCAAGAGCCCAATAACCATTGACAGTTTAAGCATTAAGCTTGAGTATGAAACTCTTTGAAAAAAGAGGGCTTCACTTTTTCTCACTTGATAAATTCTAAAAATTGCATAAAGTGTTACGCCATCAGAAATCAAAACAAAAATGAGATAACCGACGCCCCAAACACCCTGGAAATACGGAAGGAGAGAGAGCGCAAAGAGAACCCCCAGAATTAAAAGCAAAAGGCTTGAAGATTGTGAGAATCCAAAAACTACTGGAAAGGTCTTGGCATTATTAGACCTATCTCCGTTGATATCCTCCATATCTTTGAGGAGTTCACGAAGTAAGGTGATGAAAAATGCAAATAGCATTGCATAAAGCAGCGCGAAAACTGAAGAGCCGCTGAGTTGATCGTAAAAGGTGGTATTTGCAGAAGCCCCAAGAGCAATTACCAAAGCGACATCCAAAGCTACGATCATGTTTCCGAACAGTGGCGTTTGTTTGAAATAAAAGCTGTAAAGTGTCCCGGTAACGGCAAAGAAGAGAGCGATGAAAAACGATTCAAGGGTTTGATTTTGAATTGAATAATAAAACGGAAGTAATAAGCCAATGCTTATTGTAATCCCATAAATCCAAAAAGCAGTCGTTTTCGATATTGCTTGCGTAACAAGGGGTCTTGAAGGTCGGTTAATTCTATCAATCTCGATATCTATTATGTCATTGATGGTATTGACAGCCGCTGCGAGGAAAACCGCTGCGATGGAAAGCAACCAGACGCCTGATTGAAAGAATTCATCTCGATTAGATCGTGCAATCAAAGACCCCAAAAGTGATCCTAAGAAAAAAACAGGTAAATTAACAGCGCGGATAATCGTTAATATGGCGAGTAGAGATGACGTCATTAATCAATTTTTTGTGAAGTTACGATAGTCAACACTGAAACCGTAATTGAAAAGAATCAACGCAATTTCTTATGATTTCGATAGAGGAGTCGATTAAAGGTCGCGCATTGCAACTGGGTTTTTCTCAATGCGGGATTTCAAAACCCGAACCTTTAGAAGAAGAAGCAATTCATCTAGAAAATTGGCTCAAAAAAGGATTCCACGGCGAAATGAAGTATATGGAGTCGAATTTTGAAAAGCGAATTAACCCCAAAGCCCTTTTCCCGGAAGTGAAAACCATTGTTTCGGTAACTGCTCATTACGATGCTCCGAAAAGTGAGAATGAATCCAGCCCAGAATTATTAGAATCAAAATCGTCATCGACCTTTGCGCGTGTGTCAACTTATGCTGCAAGAGAAGACTATCATCAAGTGATGAAAGAAAAGCTAAAGGAACTTTTCGAATTTATCTGCGAGCGATTTGGAGCCATCAATGGAAGAGCATTTGTGGATTCGGCACCTTTGATGGATAAAGCACTTGCACTGCGTGCCGGTTTGGGTTGGATTGGTAAGCACACAAATTTGATTTCAAAAAAGCAAGGTTCATTTTATTTTATTGGCTCGTTGCTATTGGATATAGAAATAAAACCAAGTGCAACGATTCAGGTTGATCACTGTGGAAGTTGCACCGCATGTCTCGACTTGTGCCCAACGGAAGCAATTGTTGCCCCCTTCCAAGTTGATGCACGGAAATGTATTTCATATTTAACCATCGAATTAAAGCGTGATTTCACAGATGATGAAAGTGCGTTATTGGGAGAGTGGCTCTTTGGCTGTGATATTTGCCAAGCGGTTTGCCCGTGGAATCGATTTCAAAATGAAACAAGACTTAAGGGATTCTCAACGAAAAACGAGCTGCTTTTTCTTGACCCAAATCAGATTGATGCGTTAACCAAATCAACATTTGAGAAGACTTTCGGCGTTACGCCTATTTTTCGAACTGGGCTTCGAAGGCTAAAAAGAAATGCCGCGGCTGTTCGAAAGAATAAATTGAAGTGACTGGTGAAATCGCGGTTTTGTTTATTCAGATTCTGTAGTGAGCGTAACATAAGGCTCAAGAATCTTAAATCGCTCTCGGTTAACCCCGCGAATAAATTTCAATTCCGAGATGGTCTTAAACCCGCCGTAGTCCTCTCGGTATTGTAAAATTCGTTTCGCGATTTGCGTTGTCATCGTAGGCAAGAGCATGAAATCATCAAGCGTTGCGAGATTCAAGTTGATTTTTTTTCCTTGTTGCAATTCTTGCTTAGGCGAGAGAAAAATATCTTCGATGAAATCGTTGATTTCTTCATCGGTATTTTCGGGTGTATCGGCTTTCCCAAATCGAAATGAAAAAGAGAGTTGATGGCTGAGACCAAGGTCGGGGTGATTGAGTGCGGCATAATCGATGTCAAAAAGTGAATATCGAAATCCAAACCCTGCGGTGAGTTGACTTGGTGTCGCGTTGGCAGCGGTAAAATTAAATCCACTGCGAATAGCAAAAAATGGAATCGGGAAGTATTCAACCCCCGATTTTATTAGCAAGGGGAACTTAACATCCTTCTCAAAATCTACTAAAAATCGCAGTTCATTTGTTATCCGATAGGCAACGCCGAGTGTGTAAGTTTGTGCTGCAGGTTCTTCTACAATGCCGTAGCTTGGGGCATTCAGATTAAACGCTGAAAATCCAAGAGAAAGCTCTGGCGTAATAAAGGTGAGAATGCCCAAATCAATTCCAAATGCGCCGGCACTTCCATAATTCAATGCTGTAATTCGGTTGTAGGAGAGGGTTACCCCAACAAAAAATCGTTTGAAGAAATTATTTGCGTAACTGATAGAAGCCATTGTTTCATTATATAAATCAAATCCATAACGCGAGGCCGCAAGCCCAAGCGAACCATAATCGCTGAGTATCTCCGGATCTAAATAACTGAAACTAAAATGATTTAACTCAGAAATGCCATAAGGTGCGGCATAAAAAAAACTGGCTTGTCGGAAGGGTACACTTGCTAACCCGGCGGGATTATAGAAAATGGCCTCTGATGAATTTGAAAGCCCGGTAAAAGCACCACCTACACCAATCGCACGGCCTCCGCGATCAAGCCGAGCGGTTTGAGAATGCAATCCCGAGGTGCCAAGGGCAAGCGCAAACATGAAAACCAATAAGCGGTGCATAAAAAAGGGTATCTTTAAATAAAAAATTTTGACAGTTCAATTAAACGCTTTTTAAGAATTGATGTCGAACAAAAAAAAACATCGAACCAATGTCATACTTAATTAGGATACTCGGTTTACTTATCTTCATTCCACTTTTTCCTTCAAAAGATAACACAGAAAATATTGCCCTTGTATTAAGAAAATTCGGGTCAGTTAAAACCCTAGAAAAATCAGCCAATTGGGTCGAAATAGAACGAGGGAAGCCAATTTCCGCGGGAACAGCTGTTAAAACCGATAAAAGTGGAACAGCGATTCTAAAATATTTTGATGGAAGCATCTTTCGGATTAGCGAGGAAACAGAAGTGGTAATCCGAGGAAATAACACCGGAAAAGAAGATGCTGCTCGAGAAATTGAAATCAACGTTGGTAAATTTGGGTTTGAAGTAAAGCGAAGAGAAAATCAAGTGTTTAAATTTACTTCAAGCACTTCTGTAGCCTCCATTAAAGGAACTGAAGGTGTATTTGAATCAAAAAATGACTTCTCGGAACTGACCATTATCTCAAGCGAAAAGCCTGATGATGCTGCCGAACTTATTGATATTCGCAGCGGTGAAAAAGTCATTGTAAAGGTTGGTGAAAACGCCCGCTTCGATTTCGGTACCCGTAAATTCAGAGTACGAAAAATTACCAACCGCGAAAGGCGAATCATGAAACAACTGATTGGCCAAAATGAAAACCCGGAAGAAGAAAAGATTCGACCTGAACGGCTTGATCAGCGAAAAGAAAGGCAACAAAAGGCGAAAGAACGACGAAATCGAAATGAATAATCTTTCTTCGTTTACTGATGCTTGATATAATATACCACGCTCGAAGCTGATTCGGGCGTGACACCCTCAACTGCCGCACGAAACCCTCGCATCACCGATTTGATTAATCCTCCGACACCTGCATTCATTCCCTCTTCCTTTGCTCGAAGCTGTTCAGAGAGCAAGGCATTATAGAAGCTATCAAGCGGAATTCCGTGCATATCGATAATCCCAAGCCGATGTCTCGAAAGAAGTTTCGAAAAGGTTTTGGGGCTGAAGTGATATAAATGACGTGGAGCATCATAAGCAACCCAATGAGTTTGATATAGAGTGGCATCATAACTGGCTTGGTTGGGCATTGCAACGGCAAGAACGCCATTTTTCTTTAAGATAGATTTTATCTTGTCGAGGGTTTGATTGATATGGTGAATATGCTCCAACGAATGCCACATTGTAATCAGATCTTGCGGGGTAGTGAAGTTCAGTGTTGCCAGTTCACCGACATAAGCTTCAATTTCATATTGATTTCGGGCATATTGCACCGCACGATGCGAAACATCTATACCAAAAGTCTCTAAGGAAAGTTTTTTGCTTTTGGCAACTTTTCTGAATGTTGCTGCGAAGTCGCCGGTCGCGCAACCAATATCAAGAAAAGAAAAGTGCGATTCTTTTGACGCGTCAAAAAGCGGGGATCGCTTAAAAACCATTGAGGCTTTCCAATTCAAAGAAATCTTGGAGCGAACCCATTCATAAAATTTTTCCTGAAGCGATTTATCTTCTTTAATGGTAAGAAATGGGTCATACTCCGCAACTTCGTAATATTTCCCGATGCTTTCCAAATTAGGTCGTGGATTCAAATACACCAACCCTGAATCCTCATTGCGAACAATCTGCCAAGTTCTTCCATCAGAAATATTGAATCGATCACTGACTTGAAAAAGCGGTGTATTGTTCAAGCTCCCTGAAATTGGGCAAGGTGTGCTTTCTAGAATCGACCCGCGCATTTTTTTATTTGGTGATTTCTATGAAAGCTTCTTCCAAACTTTGTCGCCGTGGGGCTAAGGTTGAGAGATAGATTTTATTTTCGCCGAGGAATCGATTTAATTCTGCCCATTCTTTGGTATGAGAAATTTCTTCGCTTTGGGCGGTCAATTCAACCAATAACCCATCTTGCTCTTCTGCAACTGAAACAACTTTTGCGTAAGAGCTAAGAACACCTTTCAAAGAATCACGGTTGTCTGCGGTGATAAAGGCAAATAAATTTTGACTGACAATTTCTCGGATTGAAGATTGACGGAGCAACTTGCCTTGTTTAATTACTGCTACGTGCGTACAGACTTGTTCAACTTCTGCGAGCAAGTGACTGGAAAGAAAAATCGTTTTTCCTTCGTTATTGAGTCGCTTCATGATTTGGCGAACATCACGGATTCCCTCCGGGTCCAACCCGTTCGTCGGTTCATCAAGAATAATCAATCGCGGGTCATTGAGCATTGCCCCTGCAATCGCGAGCCGTTGCTTCATTCCTAATGAATAAGTTTGAAATCGATCTTTCTGACGGTTTGTAAGCTCAACAATGTCTAAGACACGGTCAATTTCTTTCTCATCAGCATCTTTGATTTTTGCAACCACGCGAAGGTTATCTCTGCCGCTCAAGTAGGGATAAAAATTGGGGGTTTCAAGTGTCGCGCCGATTTCCCGTCTGCCTTCTTGCAAGTCATGAGACTCAAAGAGTTCGATAGAGCCGCCGGTTGGATTGATAATTCCCAAAATCATCCCGATGGTCGTTGTTTTTCCGCTCCCATTAGGTCCAAGAAATCCAAAAATTTGCCCTTCTTCGACTGTAAAGTTAATGGCCTCAACGGCGTTTTTAGTGCCAAATTTTTTTGTGAGTTCAGAAACTTGAATGACTTTCATTTTATGCGTAGGCTATGATTAATTTTTTTGAAGAATAGGTTAAGGTTCGATTGAACTATGATCTTAGTTTGATGATGTATTCAGCAAAGTCGCGAAAGGCACCATTTCCGCCGGGTGCTTTACAGACATATAGCGCAATTCGCTTTACAACTTCCATTGCATCCAAAGGGCAAGCGGTAATTGAGTGTTTCCCGAGTTCATTCATAATATCGACGTCATTGATATCGTCACCGATATACGCAATTTCATCGGTTTTATATCCTGTTTCATGAAGAACCGTGTCTAAGAGCATTTTGTATTTATCTTTAACCCCTAAGTATAAAAAGGGCATTTTAAGCTTTTCAGCGCGCATCTTAACACTTCCTGAAAGTTCTCCGGTTATAATTGCCGTTTCTACACCAATGTTTCGAAGACGCTCAACACCCATACCATCTCGAATCGAAAAGCGTTTCAATTCTTCGCCACGCTCTGAGTAATAAACACCTGTGTCGGTTAAAACGCCGTCGTTGTCGGTCAGAACCAATTTTAGACGTGAAGCGCGTTGCTTTGCTTCTTGAATCGTGATGATGTTACTTTTCACGGGATTTTTTTCAAAATTTTAATAGAGGATGCAAAAATATTCTTTTTCATGAACAGATTTGTAAAATAAGCGTATCAAGGAAAATATTTATTACTCCCCCCAACTTTTCTGCTTTTCGTGAAGTCTAATCATAAAAGGCCAGATTCATCGCTGAATGAAATCCAGAATGAATACAACGGATTCTATCATTTTGGATGATTATGGCAAATATCGTCAATCGCTATGTCACTTGAACTCGATAAAGAATCGTATTTGATGGAAGCCGCAAAGAACGGCGATGATCGTGCGTTCGCCTTACTGATTAAACCGTATGAATCAAAAGTATTTGCATTGCTTTTGAGATACTCCGGAAATCCTACCGATGCCGAAGATTTGTTTCAAGAGGTATTTCTTCGGGTTTGGAAATCGCTCAAAGGGTTCGAATGGCGAAGTTCATTTTCAACTTGGTTGACAAGAATTGCGATCAATGCTGCAATTTCATTTCAGAGTAAAAGACAAGAGGTTCAGTCACAATATATTCCTACTGAAATTGAGCTACAAAATGAGGAGTCAATGTCTTCGAATCAAGCCGAGATTGGTTTCAAAGCAAGCCTTTCCGACGAACACTCACCTCTCAAAGAAATTTTGGATGCTGCTCTCAAAAAGCTTTCACCACAGATGCGAAGTGCGTTGCTTTTGAAATATCAGGAAGGGTATAAAATCAAAGAAATTGCTGAAATATTGAATTGCTCGGAGGGTGCTGTTAAGCGATATCTCTTTGACGCCACCCTTAGAGTAAAGGAAGAATTGGTTTCCAAAAAAGTGTTGCGTTGATTGGATAATGATTAAATCGGAAAATAGAGTTTTCAAAAAGGAGCATTTTATATGACCAACGAACAATCGGGTAGCAATCGAGCTCATACTGGTTTGACCCGTGAAAGACTAAGAGAGTTGTATCTCGCAATTTTATTGAACGAAGCTAGTATTGAAGAAAATCGGCTCTGGCAATCGGCGATAGAAAAACCTGAAACTGCCTCACTGGCTCAGTCAATTAAAGAAGAATTGGATTCCCTTACAGGTTTTCTTACAAACGAATTCAGTCGGCCGCTATCAGAAGGAGAAACGGCTTTGCTTGAAAAGGCGCAGTCAAAACTGTCGGTTTCGCTTAAGAACACCGGTTCACCCGAGCGATCAAGACTTAAGAACAATTCCTTTTTCGCGAAGCTCTATAATCCATTTCTGAATTTATTGGCCTCCTTCGATACCGAGAATGAGCATCAAGATCATGAAAATGAACAGGCGAGATTTGGAATGCCTGCACTTGCACTAACGGGTGTTGTGATGTTGATTTTAGGAGGGTTTATAGGCTACTCAACCTTTGCTGTGGCTTCATTTTTTAGGGGAGAATTGCCGGTTTCTCAAAGCGCTGCCGTTCCAATTACAGATAAAGAAGAATTAGCCAACATTCGTTTTTCTTTTTCGGAAAATGAGACAGATCCCATTCGTGTGCAATACGATCTCATAACGCATGTCGAAACCAAAGGTACCTTGAATCAAAGCCGGATTAAAGAATTGTTGCTTTACGCCGTTAACAAAGAGCGAAACCCCGGCACTCGACTTGATGCACTCAGCGAACTGCAAAAAATTCCGAGCATCTTTAATGATCAGGATATCAAAGAAGCGTTGATTAAAGCCTTGAAATCGGATCAAAACGATGGAGTTCGAAATCAAGCGTTGGCACTTCTTTTGGAGTATCAACCTGATTCTGAAATTAAAATGGCGTTGCTTTATTCCTTGATGAATGATCGAAATGCGGGGATTCGTATTGCCTCATTGAATTCACTGCTCTCCGTTGGACTTACGGGAGAAAAGTTTGACGAAGAGGTTTTGGCATCCCTAAAAAAGAAAATTCAAGAGGATGAAAATAAATACATCCGCTACCGCGCCAATGCCTTATTTGATGAGGCTCCACCTGAAATTGAAGAAAAGAAATAATCATAAATTTTAATTGTAACTAAAACAGATTTCGCTATGAAAAATAAACTTGAATTTTGGATGAATCATCGCTTAGAAATTGCTTGGGATAAGGTAGTTCCAGCACTGGTCTTGTTTTGCGCTTTATCGGTGGTATCGCTTTATGCCTCACCACTGTCTTCTGAAATGCCTCTTGTGCAAAAAGCTAAAGAAGCAAAAAAGGATGAGAATGTAGAGGTTACAAAAACTTTTCAAGTCACCAAAGGTGGCACGCTTGAAGTTGTAACCGATATGGGGGAAATCCGAGTTTCGACCTACGATAAGAATGAAGTCACCGTGAGTGTTTCAGGCTATGACGAAGAAGATGTGGATAAAATCAAGATAACCCAACTAGGCAATACGGTTCGCGTGACATTTCGCGTTCGACGAAACATCAACGGATGGGGTAGAGGCGGCAACGACGTTCGCTTTGATGTAAAAATACCTTCTCAATTCAATTTGGATCTTCGCACCTCTGCCGGTGATATTGAGCTAAGTGGTGCCATTATTGGCGAGGTTAAGCTCAATACTTCCGGCGGTGATTTGCTCGGCAGCGATATCACAGGAAATATCGATGCCTCAACTTCAGGTGGCGATATTCGCTTTGGTACTGTAAAGGGGAATGGATACATCAAAACTTCCGGCGGTGATATTTCCCTCAGCGATGTTGGGGGTGATTTAGAAGTGAAAACGGCGGGTGGAACCATCCGTGTCAACAATATTGCTAAAACGCTCCGTGCCAAAACAAGCGGGGGTGATATTCAAATAGGCGATGTAGGTGGTGAGGCTACGCTTTCAACGGCAGGCGGCGATTTGCGCGTTGGAAAAGTGAATGGCCGCGCATCACTCTCGACTGCCGGTGGAAATATTGAAGTACGCGGGGCTCAAGGCTATGTCAATGCAAAAACCAGCGGCGGCAGCCTTCGATTGGAAAACATCACTGGATCTATCGACGGAAAAACCGCTGGTGGTGATATTTACGCAGAGCTTACTCCCGAATCTTCCGGAAGAACGATGCTCGCCTCTTCAGCCGGAAACATCGAGCTATTCGTGACTGAAAATGCAAAGGCCAATATCCAAGCCAAGATTCGGGTTGCAAGCTTTGGCAACTATTACAATTGGGGTAGAAGAAGATCAGACAGGAGCAAAAAAGACAGTGGTTTTAATATTCACTCTGATTTTCCAGCTACGACTCAAAATGTCAGCGGCGAGGAGGAATCAACAAGCAATGAAATCTTTGAAAGTTATGTCTTGGGTGGTGGTGGTCATATCATTAATCTTGAAACAGTGATGGGAAATATCTACATCCGAAAAGCGCGAAAATCATCAAGCTCGGGAAAGTAGTTCTTTTGTCAATCGAACAGATCGATTAAAAAAAGGGGTTTAATTTAAAGCCCCTTTTTTTACATTTGGCACGATTTAGAATTAAACTTGGTTTCCTAAATTGATACCTGATCATGTTTTATCTCATCGTTTTATTTAATCACTTAAATCAATATCAAAAGATGAAAAATATTCTTGTTGCATTTATGCTCGTTTTGGCTGTTGGTGCAGGGTTTGCGTTCAATAGCGGCAATCCCTCTGCTGAAGTCGGTAAAGAGGCTCCGACATTCACCTTAATGGATGCCGATGGAAAAAAAGTAAGTCTCACTGATTTCAAAGGAAAAGTTGTTGTGTTGGAATGGACAAATCCCGGATGCCCGTTTGTTGTCGCGCACTACAAATCTGGAAACATGCAAGCCCTACAAAAGAAATACACCGAAAAGGGTGTTGTTTGGCTTACAGTGAATTCGACCAACAAAGAACACAAAGATTTTTTAGTTGGCGAAAAAGCAAAAGCTCAATTTGGTGAGTGGAAAGCTTCGTACACAAAGTATTTGGTTGATGCAGAAGGCGAAGTAGGTCGCACTTACGGTGCAAAAACCACACCACACATGTTTGTCATTAATGCCGAAGGTAAACTTGTTTATCAAGGTGCTATTGATGACAAAGAAAGCGCAAGCGAAGGCGGCAAAGGCGCTAAAGTGAATTATGTTTCTCAAGCAATTGATGAAATTATGGCCGGTAAAGCGGTTTCACAAAATTCAACCCGTCCTTATGGTTGCTCCGTGAAATACGCTTCGAAGTAAATTTCTTTTATTTTCGAATGAAAGCCCGAAGAAATTCGGGCTTTTTTTTTGATATTTTTTCTTTTAGGCACGGAATTTTCACTAAGGATAGCCAAAAGGCAGTAAAATCATTCAATACAAAAGGCGAAAATATTTTCAAGGAAAATAATAATAGAACATGCGACACCGCTAGGGTCTAGAATTTATTTTTCATTCAGTTCTATAAACATTCGACCCTTAATAGGGTCGTTATTTTATGGTATCGATAAATAACTTCTTCAAAACCAAAGCATCGTATTTTTTTTAGTAGAAAATTTATTTCGACTGCACGAAAAAGAGTTCAAATAAAACACGATAATTATTTAACGAATCAATTTTATACTGTTCAAAAGGTAGAAATACTGTTCGATTAGTAGAAATATTGTTCGAAAGTTAGAAATACTGTTCGAAAGTTAGAAATATTGTTCGATTGGTAGAAATTATGACCCCGTAGGGGTCACATGTTTATAGATTAAAGTAAACGCAAGATTCCCCGACCCCGTTAGGGGTCGAATGTTCGCATTCTATTAAGTTATATCTGATGAATTTTTTTACATTCATTTTCAACGATTCGATTTCCATCTTAATTAAATTTCTTATCTAAGTGCAAATTCCGGCATTTAGATACTGGAAATGAGAAAATTGTGCGGTTTTCCCCAATATTGAAAGAAACCACGACTTCCATATGCTTGGAGAAGATTTCCCCTAATGGCTTGGAAGAGAAAACTTGTTGGCTTAGTCAAAATGAGATGTTGGCTATCTCGAGTTGACTTGTTGGCTATCTCAAGTTGACTTGTTGGCTTGGAAACGGCGACTTCTAAGCTTAGCGGAGACGCTTTTCTTAAAGCTTAGAAGTAAAACTACCTTACAATATTGAGGGAGATGAGTGTTCTTTGGGTTATGGGATCGACACTTAAACAAGTTAGTCGAGTAATCTTTGTTCGGGCGGTTTGGGTAACATGCCCACCGAGGATTTCGGTTGATCAATTAATCGGATAACATCGTACAGTTCTTTGGGAATATTTTTAAGAAATCGTGAAGGATTGGAAAAATACTCTTCATAACCGGAAGACTGAATGATGGGGTAAAGGATGGATAAATTTTGCTTTGCTCGGGTTAAGGCAACATATAAAAGTCGTAATTCCTCATCAAGTTGCTTTGGATCGTTTACGGCGTAGCGAGAGGGGAGAATTCCATCGATGGCATTAATAAGAAATACCGTATGCCACTCCAATCCTTTGGCAGAGTGAATGGTTGAAAGGGTCATCGGCGATTCATCCTTTCGCGATTCTTTTGTATCAATTGCAGAAAAATCAACCGGGTCAAGCGCTAAATCTGAAATTAATGTTTGAATTGAAGTATATCCAATTAAAATCCCATTGAAATTTTCTAAATCCTTTTCCCTCTTTTGAAAATCTTCAAAATATTTTTCTCTCAAAATGGGTAAATAATACTCTAAAATTAATTTTCCTAAAATTGATAATGGGATGGAATTATCTTTATTGATTTCATCTTTAAGATGAATTAACATTTTTCCCAATTTGCGAAGTGCCTCCAAATATTTTGGGGTAACACCCGATTCTTCAAATCGGTAAGGATTTGGTGCTTGTTTAATCCAATTAATTAAATCTTGGGCGGTTTTTGGGCCAATGCCTTCTAAAAGTTGAAGAATACGATTCCAAGCAATGACATCGCGAGGGTTATATACAAGTTTGAGGTATGAAATAAAATCTTTGATATGCGCGGCTTCTACCAATTTTTGACCGCCAAATTTTTGAAAGGGAATATTTCGTTTTTTAAGTTCCAATTCAAGATCAAAAGAATCGCGGCTATTGCGCATTAACACGGCAATATTCGAAAGTGGAATGCCTTCTTCTCGCAATTCTAAAACACGCTGAGCAATAAATCGCGATTGATGCCGTTCATCTGGCGCGTGAACAAGTGCCGGCAAATCGGCTCTTGATTCCTTTCGAGTAAATAATTGCTTCGTGTATTTTTCTTTCGCTTGATTAATGATAAAATTTGTTATGGCAAGAATTTCAGGTGTACTTCGATAATTTTCTTCTAACTTAATGATTTTCGTACCCGGAAATATTTCAGGAAATTCTAAAATGTTACGAAAATTCGCTCCTCGAAATGAATAAATGGATTGTGCATCATCGCCAACTGCCATTATATTTCCGTGAACTTCAGATAAATAACGTACAATTTCAGCTTGAAGTGTGTTGGTATCCTGATATTCATCAACCATTATATATTTCAAGCCGCTTGAAATTCGCTGACGAACATGAGGTTTTTCTTCAAGCAATCGCTTAAAGTGGGTAAGCAAGTCGTCATAATCCAGCAATCCGTTGGTTTGCTTGTATTGGTGAAATGATTCCGAAAGTGCAATAATTTCTTTTGAAAAAGAAGCAAATTGGGGGTAATTTTCAAGAATTACATCCTCAATACTCATTCCTCGATTTTTACTGCTGCTAATTATTGCTTGGAGTGTTCCTTTTTTTGGAAATCTTTTTTCTTTTTTGTGAAACCCAAGGGAAGTACGGACAATATCAAGGGTTTCTTCGGTATCGGCTTGGTCAAGAATCGTGAAGTTATCAGCAATTCCGATTTCTTTGCCAAATATTCTTAATTCTTTATGCGCATAGGCGTGGAAAGTTCCGCCTGAAATTTTTGAGCATTGTGCTCCGCCAATCATCACAGCACGGTTCATCATTTCTTCGGCTGCACGGCGAGTAAATGTAAGGAGTAGGATAGAAGAAGGAGAAATACCTTTTTCGATTAAGTAACTAACGCGGTAAGTAAGCGTTTTGGTTTTCCCTGTTCCGGCACCGGCAACCACCAAAAGCGGTCCTTGTGTATGCATCACCGCTTGAAGCTGCTCGGCGTTGAGATCTTTTCGATATTTCTCTAAATCGACGGAAGTAGGTGTCTGAATCGAAGAGGATTCATCATCTTTGAGAATAAAAACTTTTTCGGGCATTTCAACTAAAATCTTTAATGATTTTATCGTAATCTGAATGAGAGCCAATCCAAAACCAAGTTATGACATCATCTTCTTTCAGTCTTAATACACGATTATTGTTGCCGATTCGGACTGACCAAATTGAGTCATCATTGCTAATTAATTTAAAGTGAAGACTGGGATGTCGAGGGTTTTCTTTCCAAAGCTTATAGTTTTTTCTTGCAAGATTTTTAATTTCAGGTGGCAACCCCGCAAAGCATTTGAGAAAGCTATTTGTGAGTTGAGATTTCAAATTTCATCAATTCCTTTTTTGGTTATTTTTCCATCTCTAATTTCTTTTCTTACAAGTTTAGCCCAATTGCTCAATTCAGATTTTGTATTGTGAAATTTATCATCCCATATCGTATTGCTTTTTAATTCTTCCAGTATAAATTCAGCAATACGATTTTGTTCTTCACTTGGAAGTTTTTGCGCTTCTTCAAAAGCGGTTTGTAAAAGAGTTTTCATTTTAAGAAGCTTAATTTTGTGTTTACTTCACCACCAAATTTACCAACTTATTTGGAACGACAATTTGTTTAATGATTTCTTTGCCTTCTAAAAATTTCACCACCGAATCTACTTCTTTGGCAAGTGTAATTAAATCGTCGTTGCTCATTCCGACGGCAGCCTCAAATGTTCCGCGAAGCTTGCCGCTCACTTGCACGGCAATCGTCACGGCATCAACTGCCGTTAGAGCAGGGTCGAAAATCGGGAAGGGTGTGTTACTAATACTGCTCGTATGACCAATTGCTGCCCAAAGCTCCTCTGTAATATGTGGCGCAAAAGGAGAGAGCATCACCAAAAGTGGCTCAATGGCTTCGCGGCTATGATTATTCTCTTTGGTTAAGGCATTCACCAATTCCATCATTGCCGATATGGCGGTGTTAAACCGTAAGTTTTCGCAATCTTCCTCCACTTTTTTGATGGTGCGGTGAAGTGCTTTTTTGAGCTCCAAAGGAAGCGGTTCTTCAGAAACGCCTACGATGTTATCCGTTTCGGGGCTGCCGTCATGAAGATTGGTGTACACCAAGCGCCAAACTCGGCCTAAAAAGCGCGAAATACCCTCAATGCCTTTGGTGTTCCACGGTTTGACTTGCTCCAGTGGCCCTAAGAACATCACATACAGCCGTGCCGCATCGGCACCATAATTTTCAAGAAGTGAATCAACCGCAACCACATTCCCGCGCGATTTCGACATCTTCTCACCATCTTCACCCAAAATCATGCCTTGATTAAAGAGCTTTTGAAATGGCTCGTTATGGTGCACCAACCCTAAATCATAAAGAACCTTATGCCAAAAGCGCGAATAGAGCAGATGAAGCACCGCATGCTCCGCTCCCCCAATATAGAGATCGACTTGACCCCAATATTTTTCGCGTTCAGAGGAGCAAAAAGCCGTCATGTTTCTTGCATCCTTAAATCTCAAGTAATACCAACAGCTTCCTGCCCATTGTGGCATTGTGTTGGTTTCGCGGCGAAACTTCCCGTTTTCATCTTCACCAAAAAGCCACGCATCAATATTTGCGAGCGGCGATTCGCCCGTGCCGCTTGGTTCATACTTTTCAACTTCCGGAAGCAAAAGCGGCAGATTCGTTTCAGGAAGCATCGTGCCGGCGGCTTTGCCTTCATAGTAGTGTTTAATCGGAATTGGTTCGCCCCAATAGCGTTGGCGAGAAAAAACCCAATCACGAAGTTTGTAATTGACTTTTCGCTTTCCGATTCCTTTCGCTTCGAGATAATCACAGACTTTCTCAAAGGCTTCTTGAAAACCAAGTCCATTCAGGGAAATCTCACTGTTTGCACTATTCACACACACGCTGTCTTTAGAAGAAAAGGCTTCTTCTTGAACACTTTTTGGCGATTGAATGACTTCTCGAATTTCTAACCCAAATTTTTTGGCGAATTCCCAGTCGCGCTCGTCGTGTGCGGGAACGGCCATAATCGCGCCGGTTCCGTAGCTCATCAAAACATAATCGGCAATCCAAACCGGTATGGGCTGCTTGGTCAGGGGGTTGATGGCGAAACCGCCTGTAAACACGCCCGTCTTTTCTTTTTGCAATCCCGTGCGCTCGAGTTCCGACTTAAGCCGTGTCTCATCTTGATACTTTTCGACCGCGCTCTTGTGTTCTTTCGTGGTGATCATCTCAACTAAAGGATGCTCGGGCGAAAGCACCATATACGTTGCGCCAAAAAGCGTATCGGGGCGAGTGGTATAAACACGAATTGATTCCGCCGCGTGATTCACTTTGAATTCAACTTCACAGCCGGTGGATTTGCCAATCCAATTGCGCTGCATTTCTTTGATGCTCTCGCTCCAATCAAGCCCATCAAGATCTTGGAGCAAACGCTCGGCGTATTCGGTAATGCGGAGCACCCACTGTTTTAATGGCTTGCGAACAACCGTAAATCCTTTTTCGATGTATTCATCCACTTCTTCATTGGCGAGTACTGTTTTTTGCTCAATGCACCAATTGACGGGGACTTCGGAGATGTAGGCGAGCCCTTTTTTATAAAGCTCAAGGAAGATGAACTGTGTCCATTTGAAATACTCCGGGTCGGTGGTGTTGATTTCGCGCGACCAATCGTAGGAAGCGCCAAGGCGTTTCAAAGACGACTTAAAGTTCTGAACATTTTGCTCGGTGGTTACTTTGGGGTGTGTTCCGGTTTTGATCGCATATTGCTCGGCGGGTAAGCCAAAAGCATCCCAACCCATTGGATGAAGAACTGAAAATCCTTTATGACGCTTGTAGCGCGCCACGATATCCGTAGCGGTGTAGCCTTCCAAATGCCCGACATGCAAGCCGCTGCCGCTTGGGTAAGGAAACATATCGAGCACATAAAACTTGGGCTGTGAAGTGGATTCAATGGTTTTGAAGGTTTGAGAATTTTCCCAATACGATTGCCACTTGGGTTCTATTTCAGAAAAAGAGTATTTCATTGGAATTTAGAAGTCATTGCTAATGCATATCAACTCGGTTATCAAAATTTGAGTGCTTAAGCAAAGCGTTGTTCAGAAGTTCAAATTGAATTTTGATGATTGAACCACAAAGATACGGTGTTTTCGAATTGGCTTAAAGTTTTAATTGAGATTTTCATTTTCGAAATCCACTTTCAGGCGTATTTTTGAAGCTATCTTGTTGCAAAATAATTGATAATTCACTTGTAAAAAGTTTGATAAACAATGAATCGACGTAGCTTTTTTGGAAAACTATTTGGGCGAAGCAAGCCTGATGATATGGTCTTCTTCGGAGTTCAGGTCGTTTTCAATGCCTTTGGAATCGAAGGGTTAAGAAAAGACTTGCACCATATTCTTGCAGAGAGCGAAAAAGACGAATTGCCCGAAGAAAAGAAACGCTTTTACAAGAAATTCATTTCTAAACTTTTAGAAGCGAAGCCATATTTTGAATACGGTTATTGGGATTATCTTCCTGAAGAAGATGATGCCGAAGCGGAGTTTCAAGATTGGACAACGGGAATTGAAGCTAATTTAGCAACAGAAGAAGAAGAATTGGGCGAGAAGGCTGATGAGCTTTCGCGTTTCAGCAGCCATCAATATTATGTAGTTGTGAGTTTGTGCTTCCTTTTGGAAGTTACGCCTGAGCTCGATCGCTTCTTAACCGAAATCGATATTAAGGAACAAGATTTATTTCGACGCGATACTTTTGCGGCGATTCTGCACGCAATAAATTATATCGACTTTGAATTCGCTGTTGCCGATGCCGTCTATATTGTGCCCGGTAATGAAGAAGACGGGTTTTCACAAGATGATATTCTCTCTGAAGGTTGGCAATATTTAAAACCGGTTGAGAGCTGAGAGCATCGGCTTTGTCATTTCGAACGGAGCGAAGTGAAGTGAGAAATCTCTGGTGTTCGGAAAGTCTGAGATTTCTCGCTGCGCTCGAAATGACAAAAGTAAGTGTTGGCCACGGCTTGTCGAAACCCCTGCTCGCAACGGATATCAATTAAAAATTAATTCACAACGAAAAATTAGCCAATGTCTGTAGAAATTAAAGAGGCTCTAACGAAGAAAGAAATTCGCGAATACATCAAATTCGCTTGGCAGATTTACACCACCGACCTAGAACTAAAGAAAAATTGGGTTCCTCACATCATCTCCGATTATGAAAAAACGCTGGATAAAACTCGTTACCCGCTTTGGGAACATGCCGATCGGGCCTGTTTCACCGCTTGGAAAAATGGAAAGATGGTAGGAACCATTACGGCAGTCACAAACCAATTGCATAACGAAGTTCACGAAGATAACATCGGCTTTTGGGGTTTTTTTGAATGTGTGAACGACCAAGAAGTCGCGAATGCGCTTTTTGATGCAGCCAAAGGGTGGCTTAAATCAAAGGGCAAAGATGCAATGCGAGGTCCTATAAGCCCATCACAAAATGATCAATTGGGGATGCTTTCAAAAGGATATGATTCTCCGCCAGTCTTTTTAATGACTTACAACCCCCCTTACTATCATACCCTTTGTAAAAACTATGGTCTTGAAAATGTTCAAGAATTGGTTGCGTTTAAGATTCTTCAAAACACCATTGATCGCCCCCGTCTAAAACGCCTTACAGATTCACTGACTGCGCGTTATAAGGTCAAGCTTCGAAAAGTCAACTTAAAGAATTGGCGAGAGGAAGCCGTGATTGTAAGAAAACTGTATAATGCTGCGTGGGAAAAGAATTGGGGCTTTGTACCAATGACAGAAAATGAATTTTATGCTTTGGTCGAAGATTTAAGAAAAATTGCTGACCCTGATTTTATTTATATCCTTGAAAATGAAAAGCGCGAACCAATTGGCGTTTCAATCGCACTGCCCGACATCAATGTTGCGCTGAAGCATGTCAATGGAAACCCAATGACACCGTGGGGAATTATCAAGTTTTTGTGGTATTCGCGAAAAATAAATATGGTGAGAACCATCATTATGGGAGTTGTGCCGGAATATCGAAATAAAGGATTGGATAGCATTTTTCACAATGCTGCAATTGAAAATGGGCTGCAAAAAGGAATCGTTGGAAGTGAGCTCTCGTGGGTACTGAAATCAAATGTTCAAATGATGAAACTCGCTGAAACAATTGGCGGTGAGGCTTATAAGGAATACATTATCTATCAAAAGCAGATTTAATGGATTGAATTTAATTATCCTTCAATAGCTGAAGTAAATTTGAATTTATTCTAAAGTTTGTCAATCGAATCTTTTCAATCAAGTTTTCAGTATCGTACATCAATCCGTTTTTTTTAGCAATCAATAAAACACCTAAAGAGCCAATTACACTTAAATTAAATTTCAGTGCTTCTTTTCGGGCTTTTTTATCATCAAGAATGAGGTAAGTCGGTTTAATTTCCAATGCAAGCCGAATGGAACTCGATTCCCCTTTTCCAAGACTTATTAATGGATTATTAATATTTGAAGGATTGAGCTTATTAACATTAATCCAAGACGGGACAGAACCGAATTCTATAGCGACTTCTTTTGTGATTAGGATTTCCTCAAAAAGTAAGTTGAGATAATTCAATGAATCAATTGCTTCTAAAAAAATAAGGCAACTTGTATCACAAACGACTTTAGACACAAATCATTATCTGATTTTCTTTAAATCTTCTTCAGTTTCGCCAAAAATAGTAATCCCAATTGTTCCTAACTCAATCAAAAATTCCTTTCGACTCATACCGGCAAGTTCTGCCGCTTGTGATGAGGTTAAAATAGCTTTATCATACAAAGCCCCGGCAATAAGAAGTTTTGCTTTTTTTTCTTCTAATTCGTCAGGAATATCCAACGTAATTGTTTTCATGTGATGAATTTTCTTTTAGTTAATCAATTTGAAATCAAGTTCCAAATCATTCATGCACTTGAAGTGACCTTTCGGGCACGATGCGCGGCCAATATGTGAGCACGGGCGACAGGTTAGAGAAGGATTCTCAATTAAATTGAAGGGCGAGCGATACGGGAGAAACCCAAATTCTTTGACCGAAGACCCGAAAATTACAGTGCAATCCTTTTGAAACGCTGTGGCTATATGCATGAGACCTGTATCGCCGGTAAGCACATGATGAGAAAGCGATAAAAGTGCCGCGGTTTCGCGAAGACTTAGTTTCCCAGAAAAATCAATTAAAGACTCAGCAGGGAAGCCGTTTGAAATTACTCCCTCCCGAATTAATTTTCCGTTGATGCTATCAGTCTCGCTGCCCAAAAGAATCACTTTCCAATCGATTGGATTGAATTGCGAAAGAAAAGCGGCATATTTCTCCGGTGGATAGCGTTTGGTAAAATGCTTTGCCCCGTAACAAACGGCTAAAATCTTTTGGTTTGTTGTACTTGAAATCATCTCTTGGGCCGTCTTGATTTCATCTGAAGTAAGAACAATTTCACACCCTCTTCCATCATCGGGCAACTGAAGAACTTCTACCGATTTCTTGTATCGCTCAGGAACGGGCAATATCTCTCGATAGAAATTCCACTTCACCCATACCAATAGAAACTTCTTCCAATTTTCCTTTTGATAGCGATAAACCTCTCTAACGACTCGAGGCGTGTGGCTTCGCGATAGGTGGTTATTTTGCAAGTCAATCACCAAATCAAATGGCAATTCCAAATTCGAATTAAATGATCCGAGTTGATGAATTCTTGAAATGTGCGGGTTATGGCGTAATAAAGGCTGATGTTCAGGTTTGGTGAGATATTCAATTTCGCTTTTTGGGTATTTCATTTTGAGCCATCGGAGGATTGGTGTGGTGAGAACAATATCACCAATAGCGCTCAGGCGAATGACTAATATTCGTTTTGGTTGGTTCACATTCGGTCTGAAGTTGACTTGAGTGGTTTTGCTTTAACCGCAAGCATTGTCACGTCGTCATATTGCTCGGCATTCCCGGCAAAATCAATCAAGGCATTTTCGATACGCATTAAAATTTCTTTAGCACTTAAATCAGGAAGTGATTTTAATACTTTTTCTAAACCGTCGATGCCAAATTCTTCACCCAAGTTGTTTTTGGCATCTGTAACCCCATCGGAAATAAATAGAAAGTAATCACCTTCTGAATATGTAAAAGAAATTTCTTCTACGGTTTTATCAAAGATTTCTTTATTTCCCAAACCAAGCCCGATACCATTGGGTTTGATAAGCGTTAATGCTTTGGTTTTACAATTAAAATGAAGCAATGGCAAGTGTCCGGCGCGTGCAATTTTTAAGCGATGTTCAAATGGGTTAAACTCTGCGCTAATCATTGTAATGAAGGTTCCACGAGAAGTGTGTGAGAAAATGGCGTTATTAATTTTTTCAAGGAGCAATTTGGGATTGCAATTATTTTCGAATGTAATTGCACGAACCACGCCTTGAACCCGAGACATGTTCATTGCCGCTGAAATCCCTTTCCCCGAGACATCCCCGACAAGCACGGAGACATTCCCATTCGACTGTTTAATTACATCGTAATAGTCACCGCCGACTTCACCTGCTGCAATGTAAGTCCCTGCAATTTCAAGATTCTCAAGCGTTGGTAAAGTTTCGGGAAGTAACTCTTGCTGAACCTTTCGGGCAAATTCAAGCTCACGTTTGAGTCGCCTTCGATCGCTTTCTTCTTTGGTAAGACGCGCGTTTTCAAGCGCAACGGCGGCCTGTTTAGAAACGGAATCGATAAACTCTAAGTCGTCCTTTTTGTAAGAATCCTCAGAAAGCTTTTCAGCCAAAATCATCACACCAACCTGACGGTCTTTAATCATCAAGGGTACAATCAATTGAACACTCGCTTCTGTGAATTCGGGAATAGAATGGGTTTCGTCATACAAAGTGATTCCGGTATAAGAAGAAAGCCTTGAATAAACATCGGAAGATTTTTGAACGGTGAATGTATCGCAGCAACCGCGAGAAACAATCAGTTCATAAGTTTCTCGTGTGACCAAATAGATTGCCATTCCCTTGAGGGACATCAACTTGATTGTTTCATCAGATATGGCATCGGCAAGTTCATTGATGTTTCTCTTTTCAGCAAATATTTGGGCAAATTCAGAAAGTGCGCTTCGGTAATCATAGTCCTCTTGATGAAACTGCTTATCAAGCGTGTACTTTAAATGCTTCATCACCCACGCATATCCAAATGCAATGCCCATTCCAAAAATCAAATACAAAAACCGTTGACCTCCGATTTCTGCCGTTGAACCAATTGGCGCAGGATAACCCTGAACACTAAATGAAGTGAACCGTACGCCGAATCCACCAATATTAAACTTGATAAGAAACGCAATAAGATTTATCAAAGCCCAAATCGATAATGTTACAAGTCCTATTGTCGCAATGAGATGTCTTAAACTTCGACGAACAAGCCTTGTGATGCCAAAGAGTCGATGGCGAATGATGATATAGTAATAAATGATGGGAACAGCGGCACCTAAAACAAAAACATATCGGCCGTAAGTAAAAATATTGAGCAAAAAATTTCCAACAACATAGCTCAGCGCAAAAAGCCCAAAGGCAACTTGAATTAGCTGAAACGGTTTTTTGTTTTCGGCTTCTTGCTTTTTATCAAAATCAATCCAAACCCAAAGAGAATAAATGATAAAAAAAACTTGCGGAGCGCCAATCAGAATAATTGTCGGAATGGAGACTTCTCCGGCTTTAACCCGAAGATTTGGAAGCATAAAATGCAAAAAAAGAAAAAAAGCGCTTGATACGACATAGTAATTTCGAACAAGTTTTTTTAACTCATAATGCCTAAGATTTATTTTGGGGGAATAAATCCGCATATGGAGCAAAAGCGGAAAAGAAAACGCCCAAGAGAGTTGAATAATTGTTAATGGAAGTTCAGATTGCCCTAACGAAGGGACAAAAAGATTCGAAAATAAAATGAGCCCGATCGAAAAGATTCTTGCGCCAAGAAGTTCAGCCCTTAACCATCCGACAAAGAGACCAATCGTTGTGGTTGATAATGCAATGAACAACAAGATTAACTGTGCCCAATCAACGCCAACTTTTGCGATCTGAACATAAAGGTTGATAAGTATCGATTCTCGTAAAACCGTATAGACGAGCACATCATCGGGACGGGATTGGAGTAAGATGTTATTTGCTTCTCTCGAATTGCTGAATTTCTTCCCGTTAATTGATACAATGATATCCCCAACCTTCATTCCGGCTTTTTCTGAAGCGCCATCTTTGGAAACAGAAATTACCTCAACACCACGAGCAGAATCGCGGAAAATGTTTTCGTCTGTTGGGCGGGTGAATGAATTTACAATGGATTGCACCTGCAAGACAGTAAACCAACTTGCCAAAAGAATGGCGAGGATGCGAAATAGAAGTGGAGATTTGATGAATAAATTGTTCATTCGTTTTCTTATTGAGCAAAAATAGGCTCTAAAGGGTAATTCAAAAAGTAATTGAATAAGAATTAACGAATGAAAGTTGGTCACCAAAGCCTCGGTACTTACAAGGCTTTGGTGAAACCCGAGACTACTTTACAAGCATCATTCGTTTCGTTTCTGAAAATGCGCCGGATTGCAAACGATAGAAGTAAACTCCGGAGGGAAGAATTGAGGCATTAAATCGTACACTGTAACTCCCGATTTCTTTGGTTTCATTGACAAGTGTTTGCAATTCACGGCCAAGAATGTCAAATACTTTTAATGTTACCAGACTTCGTGCACCTAATGAATAATTAATTTGTGTCGAAGGATTGAAGGGATTTGGATAGTTTTGAGCCAATGCAAATCGTGATGGTACGCCAGAAACCTCAAGGATTGGTGAGTATTCAAATTTTCCGTCAAAATCAACTTGCTTTAGCCGATAATAAACTTTTCCGGCGGCGCTTCGGTCGAGAAAGGAATATCGCTGACCTTCCGTTGTTGTTCCTTTTCCTCGAATAAAACCAAGGTTTGAAAAGGCCACTTGATCGTTTGAGCGTTCAATAAAAAAGCCTTGATTGTTGATTTCCGAAGCGGTTTCCCAAACCAATTCAACCGTGCCATTTTTGAAAGAAGCATTAAAGGAGGAGAGCTCAACTGGTAAGGTTAATTCGGAAGTGAAGACATCTCCTGTATTTAATTGACCGGGGTTTTGACCGAGATTGCTTGCACTTGTTATTCCGGGAACAGCTTCATTCGACCAAAAAGTAGGGTTTCCTGTATTACCTAGAACTGCAAAAAACTTAACGCTTTGCGATGCATTCACACCCGGTAAAGCACTGAGCGGAATCGACATTTCTAAGCCTTGCGCGGTTGCCCCGGTCGTGTTTGAATTGTCGTAAGCAAAGGTAATTGTATTTGCTCCCATAAACAAAGTGTCGGCTGAAGAAGGCCCCGTTACCGAAGAAGTTGATGAAAGCGATGTTTGTCCGATAAATGGCCGTGTGATGATATTTGTCGAGCCATATCGAATCATATCAAGATAAAGGTTTGTGCCATCTCGGTTTATCCAAATTAGATAATCAGCTTCCATCCCATTCAAAGTAAGATTGGTATTGTTTGCGGCAGTCGGACCATTGAAACTTCCGCCTCCGCTCAAACTTCCGCCAACATTCGACCCCGCTGCACGTCCGCCGTATCCCGAGAAGTCCATAAAAATTGCAATTCCATTATTTGCATCCAAGGTTCCTGTTACGGCTAAGTAAAGGTTTACCCCATCATTGTAGGTTCGAATGCTGTAAACGGCATTGGTACTTCCAAATCCATTGTTGGAATTTGTATTAAACACTGAAGTATATGCCGTTTCATTTGCATTTCCGTCAATAACCGGAACTTGCGCATGTATCTTGCTTGAAACGATGAGCAAGGAAAGTAAAAAAACGATAGATAGTCTTTTCATAGTTAAAAGGAAAAAGTTAATTGAGACGAAGTAAAATAGGGCAGTAGAACTATATTTCAAATCTTTTCAATTCTTCAATCAAATTTTTTATTTCTCTTCGAGAAATCTTAGTTTGAAATCTTTTCAAATAATAAAAAAAAGAAATGCAACTTCATTCTATCCTCTCTCAATTCAATCATTTACAGGAAAATCAAAGTGAAGGTTACTATCGATATCCCGCGCTTTTCAACGATCATATTATTTTTACATCAGAAGATGATCTGTGGAAAGTTTCAACCAAAGGTGGTGTTCCTCAAAGACTCACTGCCGGGCTAAGCGAATGTACTTTTCCTGTGATTTCTGAGGATGGAAAGTGGATTGCTTTTACCGCGCGTGAAGAAGGTCAAAGCGAAATTTATGTAATGCCGTTTCAGGGCGGTTCCCCAAAACGCTTAACTTATCTAGCTGCCACCAACACACGAACCGTTGGGTGGCGAAATGGAAAGGTGCTGTTCCTTTCATCTGCAAAACAGCCCTTTAAGAAAATTATGCACGCCTATTTTATTTCACCGGAAGGCGGAGAGCCTGAAGCGATTCCCTTTGGACACATGCAACATATCGCTTATGATGGTGCCGCTTGTATTATAGGAAGAGGAACCGCCGATACAGCCCGCTGGAAACGCTACAAAGGTGGAACTTCGGGTGATATTTGGCTTGATGACACGGGGAATGGTGAGTTCAAACCTTTCACAAAGCTTTTTGGATTTCTCGGTAACTTTGTTTCGCCTTTTTTGATGAAAGTAAATGGTGTGCAAAAGGCTATTTTCATCAGCGATCACGAGGGCATAGGAAACCTCTACGCCGCCGATTTGAATGGTAAAAACATTAAGCGATTAACACATCACACCGAGTACTTTGCCCGTTTCGCTTCGCCTGATTCGTCGAAAAAAAACTCAACTGTTATCTATCACGCCGGTGGTGATATTTACCTCTTGAATGTTGAAACGGAAAAAGTTGAGAAAATCATCATTGACTACAACAGCCCACGAACGCAGAAGCAAAGAAAGTTTGTCAGTGTTACCGGCTCTCTTGATTCTTACGCGCTTTCGCATCAAGGGAATCATATCACTGTAACAAGCAGAGGAAAATCCGTGATGATGCATCTTGCCGGCGGTCCAATTTTGTCACTTGGCAATTTTAATCGTGACACCGATGCAAGTGAGCATTCATCATTACCAATTGCAGAGAATCAACGCAGTTCAGATTTTTCTCAAACGGGGCGTATTCGGTTAACCTCGCCACTTGCAGGTAATAAGTTTTATGTGACCATTTCAGATGCAAGTGGAGAAGAGCGGCTGGAGCTCCTTAATTCTGATAATCAATTTTTATTTCACTTTAAAAATTTCGACATCGGAAGAGCCATCACCCTTGCATCCGCACCATCTAAACCTTTGGTTGCAATAACCAACCACCGCCAAGAAATTATCTTGATTCATATTGATACTGAGAAACAGGAGAATTCTAAACTGACGGTTGTTGCTCGAAGTGATGCCGATCGAATTTATCTGCCGTCCTTCTCACCCGATAGCCGCTATATCGCCTATAATTTCCCAATTCGAAAAGAAAGTGCGGCAATTGAAATTTATGACATCGAAACCGCGAAACGCCATCAAGTGACGCGTCCTATCTTTCACGACTTCGCTCCGCAATTTTGCAAAGATGGCAATTATCTTTATTTCCTTTCGAATCGCATTTTTAACCCCGTTTATGATAATCTGCAATTTGATCTTAATTTCACAAAGGCTGTAAAACCATATCTCATCACGCTTCATAAAGAAAAGAAAGCCCCATTTTTTGAACTTTCAGATTTTTCTAAATCACCTGCTCCCGAACCGGTACAACCGCAAAAAGTTCAGCAAAAAAATGAAACGCCCATCAATGAGGATAATCAACCCGACGAATCAAAGCAGGACGCTCGAAAAGCAGAGGAGGAAAAACCGTCCACAAATGCAAAAGCAATGAAACCCATTGACTTTGAAGGAATCGAGGAAAGAATTACCGAATTCCCGATTGAAGAAGCGCGGTTTGGCGCATTGTATGCAACAAAAAATGGCGTTATACTTTGGGCGAATCCGGTTCGCGGGGCATTGCAGGCCGAGGGTACGCCAAGCGGTGCAAACCTTTACTTCTATAAATTTGAAGGGCAAAAGTATGAATTGATTGCTGCAAATGTGCATCATTGCAGCGTTTCCGGTAACGGGGAAGTCTTGGTTTATGGCATCGCCACCGGCACTTATGCGGTTTCAATAGGCGAATTGCCCGATGGCAAGCAAGCGAGCGCAAGAAAAGCTGTTCCACTTGCTCAAATGAAAGTGCTGGTATCTCCGGCAGAGGAATGGCGTCAAATGTTTCGTGAAGCGTGGCGACTTCAACGCGATCAATTTTGGACACCCGATATGTCCGGCGTGCGCTGGCTTGAAATCTTCAAACTTTACTATCCACTCACTTTCAGAATCAATACTCGAACCGAACTTTCCGATTTGATTTGGGAAATGCAAGGTGAATTGGGAACTTCGCATTGCTATGAATGGGGAGGCGATTATCGCCAAGAACCTAAGTATTTACAAGGGTTTTTAGGTGCTGATGTTCAGTACAATACCGGTAAATCAGGATATGAAATTCTCTCGATTCCGGAAGGAGATCATTGGGATTCGCAAAATGCATCACCACTAAAAACCTCAGGCGTTAACCTCAAAGAAGGGGATATCATTCTTGCCATCAATGGTGATCCCGCAAAGGGAAATAAATCATTGGGCGAATTACTGCTTTCACTTTATGGTCAACGAATTTATTTGAAAGTGGCAAATTCAAAAGGGGAGAACATTCGTACTGTCGAAGTTAAAACGCTCAAAAGTGAAGAATTGCTTCGTTACCGAGATTGGGTCAATCAGAATCGCCGTTTTGTGAAAGAGAAATCCAACGGGAAACTTGGCTATGTTCATATTCCGAATATGCAAGCGTGGGGATATTCAGAATTTCATCGAGCTTATCTCACCGAGTATTCCTGCGATGGTTTAATTGTTGATGTTCGTTATAACGGGGGTGGGCATGTTTCTCAATTGCTTTTGGAGAAACTGATGCGTAAGCGGCTTGGATATGATGTCTCTCGTTGGTCAAGAGAGCCTGAACCTTATTTTTCAAATTCAGTGAACGGACCAATGCTTTGCCTCACAAATGAATTCGCCGGCTCCGATGGTGATATTTTTTCGCATTCATTTAAGATGCTCAAACTCGGAAAGCTTGTTGGGAAAAGAACTTGGGGCGGCGTCATCGGAATTTACCCACGACATAGCCTTTCCGATGGCACCGTAACCACGCAACCTGAATTTTCATTTTGGTTTAATGATGTCGGTTGGCAAGTTGAAAACTACGGAACGGACCCGGATGTCACTGTTGAAGTTGCTCCGCAAGATTTTTCAAATGAAATAGACCTTCAATTGAATCAATCCATTGAAATCTTGCTTCAAGAGTTGAAACAAAATCCGCCGTTTAAGCCAAACCTAAAGCAAAATGACAGTGTTCAACCGGAGTTAGAATAACAATGCTTCTTTCATTACCAACGTGGTTTATCCATATCTCTTCGATGACCGAGTGGCTTTGGGCAATCACGCTTTTCTATCGCTATGGAAAAGTAATAGGCCGAAGAGATGTCAGCCGATTTGGACTTATGATGATTCCGCATTGGATAGGAGGAATGTGCGTCATTTTATTCCACATCACCGGCGATGAAGTCACGCTTCTTTTGGATCTTTCCAAAGTGATTAATTTTTTAGGAAGCCTTGCTCTCTTTTTCGCTATTCTCAAAATTCAAGAAGGTGAGAATCCAAAAGGTCAAAATGGTGAAACGCTCGTCTTTCCGGCGATGCTATTTTTCGCGACTGGTCTTAACGCTCTCGTTTTGAACATAACCCCCGACCTTCCTTCTACACTCGATTCTCTTCACGCGCATACTCATCAAACAATGCCAAAAATGTGGGTGGAAATTATCTTTCAAATTTCAAGTGCCGTTTACTTTTTCTTTTTGGTAGCACTCTATTTCAAGTTTCGAAAAACAAAACCGCTTTTATCTTCGCTAAGTGTGGCCGGGTTTTGGTTTTTGCTTGTTTTCATTTCAGTAACGGTCGTTTGCATTTATTATGCAACAAAAGTCCGTGGCTTCGCAACACTCACGCATGACGATACGCTGCACGGGTTTGCAGAGTCATTTCTGACGATTTCGAACCTTATGATTGCGCTTGGAGCGAAAAAGAGTTTAGACGAAGCAAAACACAATTCTAAACAGAAAAATAATCGGGGATAAAAGGAAGTGATATGTAAACGATGCAGCGTTATGGCTTGATGGCAAATGTAATGATAAATGCCAAAACAGAAATGACAAGCCCATACATAAAGAAGTTATAGCTCACGCGTAGGTAGCGATATTTCTGACCTAAAACCATTCCTAAATAGTAGTTGTCTTTAATCATACTGTCATGAAGGTATTCTTTGTCATTGGTCATTGAATCGATCCCTCTCTCATACTCGTTCAGACTCAAATGAAGGTAGTTTCCAAAGAAGAGAAGATTGGTGCGCTTTTTGAGAAGCTCATCGGGTTTATCTTTGCTGAATGTAACATTCGGGCGTGTTGAAAGAATTGCAAAAATGATGGTAATAACACAAACCATTAAGAGAATCAAAGTTGCGGGAATGAACTGCGGCTGCTCTTCAAGCCTGCGAATAAAAACGGCGATGAAAATGGAAATGATCGTTGCATTCACTTGAATGAGAAGATTTGCTTTTTGATCAGCAATTTGACTGAAATCCACATTATTGCGTGAGGTGGTTTTGTAAACTGAGTCGAATTCGCGGTCACTGACCTTTTCACTTGGCTTTTGCGTCGATTTATCAACCTGTTTCAAAGGCTCACTGTCCATTACCTTCTCAACAGAGTCATCATCCTTTTTCTTTTTATCTTTCTTTTTTGAATTCAATTGTTCTTCTTCAAGTTGAATTCTCCGAAAGCGTTTCCTGAGTTGCAGGTAGTTTTCGGAACGCCCATCTGCATAATTTGAAAGGCAATACTTGGTTCGAAATGGATTTAATTCAAAAAAAACAATGTTGCCTTCCAACCATTTTAAATCAGAATATTGATTTCCTTGCACGAGTTCCCACTCCGCGCGAAGCAATTCCGAAGACGTCTCGTAGTTGGGCAATCCAAGGTGAATTAAATCGGCATCGCAGAGAATTTCATCAAGAAATGTTTTGGGGTTTTGAGGAATAACCGTCGCGTAAATCGCACCCGTGACCCGCGTAATTTTTTCGGGAGCATAGCCTTTTTGAAGAAGAAACTGCTCGGCGAATTCCGCACTTTTCCTTTCGTGATTTTCATACGTCTCAATATGCCCTAAGTCATGAAACCACGCTGCGAGAAGCAAGATTTCTAATTCATCTTCATTAAGCCCTTCACCGATTCCAATTTCGCTTGAAGCCTTTACTACTTGAACCGTGTGTGAAAAATTATGATATACCCGATTCGGCTGAAGTTTCTCTTTGTAATTTTGATAAACGTAAGACTCCGCCTCCAAAAGGAGAGGCGAATAAAAAGGGGATTGAAGCGAAAGGTGAGGCTTCTCAGAGATTTCTATACTCATTCGATGGCTTCGTTTAGCTATATCTTGCCCATTTGACAATTTCTCCCAAAGTGGGTTTCTTTCCATACATCAAGATACCGATTCGATAAATCTTTGCGGCTGCTTTTAATATTCCGTAGAATGTCGCGGTCATGATGAAAAAGCAAAGCGCGATTTGCCAAACAGGTACATCCGATGAAGCAATTCGTCCCATCATCAAAATTGGAGAGAAAAACGGAATGAGCGACATGATTACCGAAAAGGTTGAATCAGGCTTGGAAATCACATATTGAACCACCAAAATCGGAATAATAACTAGCATAGAAATAGGCGCTTGAACCGATTGTGCATCTTGTGCATTCTCAAAGGCTGAGCCGATAGCGGCGTAAATCGTCGCGAAAAGTAAATATCCGTAAATGAAAAACAACACAAAGTAAACCAACAGCGAGGCCGGCAGTGAGAAATTAAATTTGGTGGACATCGAAAGCGATACCGCCGACATCCCAAAACTCACCACGCTCCATATTAAGTACTGTGTGAATCCCACGAGCCCAATGCCGACTATTTTCCCAAGCATCAAGTCAAAGGGAGTAACCGAGGCCGCCATTACTTCCATTACCTTCGAGGATTTCTCTTCCATTACTGAAGAGCTCACCACTGCCCCGTAACTGAAGATGGTGCCATAAATGAGAAATACCATTACATAAGCAACAATAAAGCCTGAAAACCCGCCCATCTTGTCGCTTTTTCCTTCATCCTTCGAAACAACCTGTGTTTCCAATTTGAGCGGGTCATTGATAACTTTAACTTCCATCTCACTATAGCCCTTTTGAGATAAAAAGTGACTACGTAGTGCCCTTTGAAGCGTGTTGCGTACTAACCGTTGCGATTCAAAATCGCCCACATTCTTTGAATAAACAATCGCCTTAAATGGGGTTTCGGAATTTGCTGAATCGTTACTAAGCACCACATAAGCTGTAAATTTACCGGTCACGGTATGCTGTCTTGCAATTTCCTTGTCTTCGGGTTTTAAGATTTCAAAAATTGTTTTTGCGTCAGAAGAGGCACGTAAAGCTGGCGCGTTGATGACGCCAGTTTCATCGACAATGGCATAAACTTCCTTGCCGTCGCTTGAGGTGAAAAAGGCCAATGCCAATGGAATCAAGATAAAAGCCGAGAATATCACGGGAATTAAAATTGTAGAGATAATAAATCCCTTACCTTTAACCCGTTCTAAATACTCTTTACGGATAACAATTCCTGCTTTACTCATTAAGTTTTTGTGTTAAGTTTATTGAAGCTTGATAATGGTATAAGATTCAGGTGGTACTACCGTCGTGATACTTGAGCCAACAAGTTGATTTGTTCCTGAACCCAAAAGTGTTTGAACTCCTTTTACGCCATAAATGCTTGGCAGTTCCAATTGTAATGATCGCTCATTCAAAGATTTATTGAGAATCACCAAAATGCGTTCGTTCATATCGGAGCGGAGATACGCAAATAAATCGGTATCGGTATGAAGCGTAATGAAATCGCCATAACGAAGTGCAGAGTGTGCTTTTCTAAGCCTGAAGAGGGCGCGAGTTTCAGAAAGCATTGCTTGCTCGTTGCTTGAAAGTCCGGTTGTTTCGCTGAACCGCATTGGGCGCCGGTTGTCAGGGTCGGCGGAACCAGTCAAGCCAATTTCATCGCCATAGTAAACAACCGGAACACCCGGAATCGTTGCAATAAAAGCAAGAAACACTTTTGCTTTATCATAACTTTTGGGTTGATTAACCTCTGGAGGCGAATTCCACCCGATTTCCTCCGCATTTTGTGTTTGCAAAGTGAGATCTCCATCGGCATAAGCCATAAAGCGAATCTTATCATGACTATCCATCAAGTTTCCCATTATATGTTGTGTTCCATAAACTGAGAGTCCCTTGTGAAGTTCGTTTGAAAGTGCTGCGAAATTTGCGTCGGGCGTCAGGAAGGTATAAAGCGAGGCATCGTAAAGTGTAAAGTTAAATTGAGCATCCAATTGGCCGTTATTCACATAAGATTTGATGAGCGAATAATCGCCAAAGGTTTCACCGATTTGATACACTTTTCGCTTTTCAGGGAGCTCGATTCGTTCTTTAATTTTCTTTGTAAGGAGTCGCCAAAATTCATTCGGAATATGCTTTACGGCATCGTGCCGAAAACCGTGAGCACCTGTGGTTTTGAGCCACCAAAGTGCGTTATCAGTCATCGCTTCCAAAGCTTCTTGATTTGAAAAATCAAAAGTGGGTAAATAAGGTTCAAACCAAGTGGTGAGGCGATATTCATTGAAAAGTCGAATATTCTTTTTCCCGTTGGGTAAGTCGAGTTTTCCAAACCACTCCGGATGCGCTTTGAAATAGGGGTGATCGATGTGGGTATGATGTCCCACAAAGTCAAGCAGGACGCGCATCTTTCGTCGCTCGGCTTTTGCAATAAGCAGTTTCAATTGTGCCATCGACCCAAACCGTTTTTCCACTTCTTCATGATGCGTTGGCCAGTAGCCGTGATATCCGCTGAAGAGCCGATGAGGCGGAGGATACTCGGCGTGTGCGGAGTCGGTACCTTTATTCACCGGCGAAATCCAAAGTGTGTTCACACCCAGCGAATCAAAATAGCCGGTTTCAATTTTATTGATGATGCCCGCGAAATCGCCGCCCCAAAAATTCGCTTTTGGCGAAAGGGCAGGGTGATTAATTGGCGCATCATTGGCAGTATCGCCATTTTTAAATCGATCGGTAACAATCGAATAAACAATGGCATCATTCCATTTAAAGGGCGTTGGAACGCCGGCAGGCGTAATGCTCTCGGTGGTTTCAAGGGGTTTGCCTGCGGTGAGATAAACGGTTTGCAATGGCGTAGTAACCCCGTTTCGCGAAACCAACACACGCACTGTTTTTTCCCCTTTTAATTCAGGGCCTTTAATCTTTAGAATCACACGCTGATCAACAATTTTAAAGAGGGTTGGCGGAATCGAGCGGTTATCAAAGAGCGCGATGATTTCACTTGCCAATGGGCTGGGCGTTTTGGCCTTGGCGGTGTCGTTGGGAGCGGTGCCAATTGGATTTTCATCATACCAAAAGTTGAGCTCGGTTTCACCGCCGCGAACATTTGCTTCAAGGGGATGAAGAAAAGCTTTTGGCCGCTCGTCTTTGAGGGATAAAATAGAATTAAATCCTCCAATGCCATTTGGCGCTTGAACCGGATTTTCAGGATCTAATATTTCTGCACCGTCAACGACAAATTTATATTCATAACGGCCGAAGCTAAGCTGCAATGAACGCTCATAGAATCCGGTTTGTGCGTTGAAGTCAAGCGGAAGATCTGTTCGGTTCCAAGAGTTAAAGTTGCCCATCAGATTCACAGATTTCACGCCTGATTTCGCCTTAAATCGAAATAGTCGCTTCTCAAGTCTTGAAACCATTGCAATGATTTTATACATCGCATTGCCCATTCGAAAACTGATGAGCGTTGCACCCTCAAAAGTCTCTTTAGGATTTAGGATTAATAGATTTTTTTCTTTGAGGTAATCAATTTGAATGACATCGTTTTCTGAAAATGCACAATCATAATTTTCGGAATAGAATAAATCTGAAACAAGAATTGTATCTGACTTTCCGGCAGTTAACCGAAGCGGTTCAATTAAATCGGTAAGATATCGAGGCTGAGACGGGGGAGTGGTACAGGATGAAAAGCAAATTGCAAAAATAGCAAGATAAGCAAAAAGCGGGCGACTAGCTGCCCGCATCAACAACTTCAACATACTCAATATGCGTTTGGGTTGAATGAACTTCAAAATGCTTCAACTTTTTCAAGCTCAAAAGAGCCGGTATTTGTACGATCAACAAAAATAAATTTTCGTTTTATTTCCTCGTAATACCAAGTTTCACGAACCGAGCGCCCGGCCGGAAACTCACGCTCCGTGCGGTTTGGCTCTCCGTAAAGAATCCAAGTTTTCCCTCGGTCAGTTCGCCAACCGAATTCTCGCGGGGTATAAAAATTCAAAAATGCGAAATCAACTCTCTTGAAATATTCCGCCATCACTTCATTGTAATCCGTTTCAGGCGTGGGATCTTGCGATTTCCAAAAGGCCAAAAACTTCTGCTTCTGTTCATCAATATTGCCGCTGTTGACTCCGCTTAACGAATCAGGCGGAGTAATGTACTCCATCAAGCGTATAGAAAGCGTGAGATCATATAAGCCAAAAGGCATATCAGCCCAAGAGGTTTCAAATTTTTTGGTGATTTCATTTTTCTTTCCGCCAACTTCTGCGTTTACCACCATTTTGAAACGCGCATTCGCCAAACGTTCACCTCTGAAATCAAGCGGAATGAATACTGTTTTGATTTCACCCTTCCGCTCTCCTTTTTCAACATAAAGGCTGTCGCCATTTGGATTGACACGGAAGCCGGAGATAGAAACAAACTGATTTTGAGTCACGGAGTCTGAAAGAACAAAGCGCTCGTCTTCACCGGTAAGTTGAAATAAAGTGAAAGTAACGACCGGTGGTAAATTTTTTCCCGAAACTTGGATGAACGGCACAAAATCTTTTCCGTAAACGCCGTTTCCACCTAATCCAATAGGCTGAAGTAATGAGCTTGTGGAATTAAGCGTCGGACGTTGAAGCATTAAGGGTTGTGAAAAAACAAATTCACTTTCCGGTTTCTTTAAGGTGAGCTTTTTCTTATCAACTCGAATCTGCCGCTGACGGTCGTTATCATATACTTCAAGAACATACTCATATTCTTTATACCCAAGGTTGGCTGTAAAATGCGCTTCCACAAATCGATTTCGATCATTTGAGACCGTGAAGCTATCTGTCTCAATTAGCCTTTTCACAGTTTTCCGGGAAACAAGTTTTTTCTCTTCAAAAACTTCAAGCGAGATAAAAATCTCAGCATTCAATTTCCCGCTTCTTCCCTTTACAAAGTATAGATTATCATACGATAGGCGCGTATTCACATACACTTGAACCGAATCGGGTGAGGCCGTAGGGAATATGACGCTTTCGGTATAAAACTGAGGACGAGAATATTTTCTGAAAATATCAAGATAGCGGTCTTGGGATTTCAGGTTATTGGGTGAAAAAAGAAATAACTGAAGTAAAATCGCGGAGAAAATAAAGGGCGCTTTACTTTTGGTTGTACCGATTTTAAAAATGCGGGTCAAAGAGATGTTGGTCGTAAGAAATAATGAATACATCAAAAACGCTGAGTTTACAAAATTGAAGATCAATATGTGAAACAAACAATACGAAGCTTTCTTAAAGTTCGATTCCCGAAAGTTCTATTTGATAATGTAAACCGTTTCGCCTTCTTTCGAAAGGTGATATTTTTCCCTTGCCAAGCGTTCAATTTCATCCGGTTCTGAAGTTCTTTTGAGTTTCGCTTCCAATTGAATTCGCTTCGCTTCCTCTTCTTGAAGTTCTTTTTGAATTGAAGCCACTTGCATTTCAAGTCTGATGCGTTGAATAATGCCGTGATTTCCAAATAGAACGGCAAAAATCATCATACCTGCAATCGCAAGTACTGCATAGTGTTTTGGATTTTCAATCACCCGCTTTGCAGCATCAATTGAAAATCCTTTTGCCCATCGATAAGCACTTTCGCTCGAACTTTTTACAATTGCTTTGCTTGGTAAGGCTGTGATGAGGAATGGAAAAAAGCGCTCTTTGAAAAATGCGGTATAACCCGAAAATTCTTCTTGAATGGCTTGAAACAGCCGGTTAACTTTTTCTTTCATTTCGCTTGATATCTTTTGAAGTGCCTGAAAAGTTAATAAAAAAAATTGGAGAAAACTTGGAAAGGAATTGCAAAACTTTTAAAAGTAAATGAAGAAAAAAACTTGACCCATCAATCAATTACATAAATTTATTTCCTCGCAAAACTTCTGCAGCTGTGATGTAGGTAATCATGCTGTATTTATTGAGGTAAGTTTTAGAAAGATGATTTAAAATCTTTTCCGCCACTTCCTCGCTTGCGAGCACCTCTAATCGAATATTTTCACCTTCCCATTCACTGATTCGCTCACCCGTTTGAGATCCCCCACGCGCAGCTTGAATTGTATAGCCTTTTGCCCCAAGCTCTTGAATTTCTTCAATTAATCGCTCTTCAAGCACTTCATCGGCAATGATGGTCACGAGTTTTAATGAAATGGTTTGCATCGTAAATCTTTATCCAAGTTGAAAAAGTATTATCGAAATCTGATGATATAGCGGGATTCCCACCGTGATATTAAAAGGAAAAGTAACCGCAAGGCTCAAAGTGAGTGAATAGGTTGGATTCGCTTCCGGAATCGCAACACGGCAAGCAGCAGGGGCAGCAATGTAGGAGGCGCTTGCTGCAAGTGTTCCAAATATCATTGCCCCGCCAACTGAGAGACCTGAAATCTTTCCGATCCAAATACCGAGAATACCCATTAATACAGGGAAGACAATGCCAAATCCAATTAAAAATATGCCAACCGATTTGAAATCTTTAATTCGCCTTCCTGTCACCAAACCCGCCTCGAGAAGAAAAAGCGTTAGAATCCCTTTGAAGGGAAGATCGAAAAATGGTGAGACTTGTGCCCATCCGCCTTTGCCACCCAAAAAACCAATGACCATTCCACCCAAAAGTAAAATACTGCCTTTGCCCGCAAGGAGCTCGATAAATAGAGCTTTCAAAGCGAGCGACTCATTGGGTGAATTTGATTCTTTCCCGAGTGTATCAGCAGTAACCTTGAATTTCTTGTGACCTAAAATCGGAAGAGAACCACCCACTTTCGCCAAAAATACGCCGATGATAATTGCAGGAACTTCCATTATAGCCAAAAGGCCGGGCAAATAGCCTTCATATACGCCACCCAGTGTGCCTTGTGAAATCAATGAATTCGCGGCAAGGTTATCTTGAAATGATTGTGCCCCGGCAAAGGTAACCGCTGAAACAGAGCCATAATGCGCTGCAATGGCTGCACAGTCAAAGAGTGAAAGGGATGAAAATTTTCTTAGAAATGAAAATGCCAAAAGTGGAATTGCGGTACCGAGAAGTAACGCGGCAACGGCAGGTTTGATAAAATCCTCGAGATGTGAAATGGAAAGTTTGTATCCGCCTTTTAAGCCAATTGCAAGCAAAAGATAGATAGAGATAGCCGTGTACAATTCGTTAGGAAACTTTAAATCGCTGCGAAGGAAGGTGGCAATGAGTCCGAGTGCAAAGGCCAATACAATTGGCGAAAAAAGATTGCTTAGTGCTAAGCCAAAATCCATTATAGGAGCGTTTTCACATTGTAGAAAGTCTTAAAAGTAAAGTTACAAAAAAAAAGAAGGATGCCCGTTTGCATCCTTCTTAATAATAATGGATATGACATGTTCAAAGAAAGTTAAAACTTCTTGGTGAATCAATGTTTTTTAATGTTTTACTTGTATCTAAGGTTCTTTAATAATGTGCTCTGTTTTGGAGTGATGATATCCAAACAAGAATAAACTAAGACAATATTAGAAAATATTTTATCATAAAAGAAATTTTTAATAAAATTTCTTTGGTAAGGAATTGAACATGTTCGTTTATTCCGTTTAAGCCGTGTATCTTTGAAAAACGATAAAAAAGCAAACCTCTTTTAGTGAAAATTGACCAGATATTAGCCCCGATTAATCCCGAGTTAGAGTCATTTAGAACTTCATTTAAGGAGGCGATGACATCGGAAGTTGGGTTGTTGGATAAAGTCGCGACATTTATCCTCAAACAAAAAGGGAAACAAATTCGCCCGGCATTGGTTTTGCTTTCGGCCAAAGCCGTGGGCGAAGTGACACCTGCAACTTACCGCGCCGCCGCACTTGTTGAGCTTTTGCATACCGCTACTTTGATTCACGATGATGTGGTCGATACCGCCGATATGCGCCGCGGCTTGCCCGCCATTAACGCACTTTGGAAAAATAAAGTGGCCGTGTTAATGGGTGATTACCTTCTTTCACGTGGGCTTTTGCTTTCACTTAAAAATAAAGATCATCTTTTTCTTGAAATCATCTCGGATGCCGTTCGCAGAATGAGTGAGGGAGAATTGTTGCAAATAGAAAAGACGCGGCATTTGGATATTGACGAAAAAACTTATTTCAAAATCATTTCAGATAAAACCGCATCGCTTCTTTCCACCGCTTGCCATATTGGCGCGGCTTCCTCAACGCCAGATTTTGAAGTGCAGCAGCGATTTCGAGAATATGGGGAATCACTTGGAATTGCGTTTCAAATCCGCGATGATATTCTCGATTATCTTGGGAAGAGTGATAAAACCGGCAAACCGATTGGCGGCGACATCAAAGAAAAGAAAATTACCTTACCTCTCATTTATGCGCTTTCAAAAGCCGAGGAAGAACGCCGAAAGGAAATCATCGCGATATTAAAAAGCGACCGAAAGCGTGCGCTTTTTAGCAGTGAAGTAATTGATTTCACTCGTAAGATGGGGGGTATTGAATATGCTGAACGTGTTGCCGAGAAATACATGTCAGAAGCTCACGCCGCTCTTCAAGTAATTTCACCCACAGAAGCGAAGGAATCGCTGCTTCGCCTTGCTGAATTCGCCGTTGCAAGGCAGAGTTGATTTGCACTAAGCATAAGGAATTTATAGCTTCAAATCACTTAAATGAATTTCCAAATAAATGAAGACTATATATGAAACCCCTTGTGGGGGAAATAAATCTATATTTCTTTTCTATAAATATCCGACCTCTAACAGGTCGTGATTTTATGGTATCGATAAATCTCTTCTCCGTAATCAAAGAATTGTATTTAATTAAAATTCTTTTCGATTTCAAGAAAGATTTTTTCATTTAAATACGGTAATTATTTACGAATTACCTTAGTTTCTTTCGAATAGGAGAAACAATGACCCCGTTAGGGGTCGAATTATTATAGAGTAAAAAAATAGAAAGAAATAACCGACCCCGTAGGGGTCAAATGTTTATAGAATATTAAAATCAAGAAGTTTCCCGACCCCGTTAGAGGTCGAATGTTCTGTTAAAAAACAAGTAATGAAGCGGTATAGAATAGGTAAATCCAAAAAAGTTAAGGAGTAAAAATATTTCTCTCATTGCGGTTTACGAAAACCTTGCAACTTCCCCGACTTTTTATTACAATGAAGTGGGGTATCTAAGAAGAGCAGATAGTGTTCGGTTCTATTACTTGAAAGACCAGCTTGGCAACAACCGCGCGACCTTTTCCGACTCCTCAGATTTTACCTTTAATTAATTTTAGGTAATTATTAAATCTGAAAACTAATGAGATTGAGTTGAGGGATTTTCTCGAAATTTCCATCTGCCGTAAAGATAGGTAATGAAAGGGAAATCGCTGAGGCTGCAATAATTGCATCTGGGAGTTTTATTTTATGACTTTGCTTAATCTCAATGGTTTTTTGCTTAATTATCGAATTCATTTCAATAACTGTACATTGACTAACAAGATTTTGAATTATTAGGGATTTGCTCTTTGTTAGGTTTGGTTTACAGAATAATTCTAATTCGGTAATAAAAGAAATTTTAATATCCATATTCTGTAAAACTTCAGATACCCGTTTATCACCATTTAATAGATAAATAAGAATATTTGTATCACAAAAAATCTGTGTGTTGTTTCCAATCATTCTTACTCCCATTCATCGCGTATCTTTCTTTGATACTCTACGGGATTTTCTTCCCACTTGATTTTCCCGCAAAATTTAGAAGCATCAAATTTTTTCCCTTGTGGCAGTTCTTTTAACAAAAGAGCGAGGTTTTTTTCTTTCGTTTTTTCAGTAATTCTGATAATCATATAAAAATTAAACCTTGGATTTCTTTTTAGAAAGTTGATTCAAATATAATAAAACAATTTGAAAGGTTCCAATTCAAGATAACCGAGGCACCGAAACCTTCACCTACGACCGCAACGGCAGCTTCATCAATGTTATGCGAAGTGGGAACCACACCGCACTGATTGATAACCTCACCTATAACTATGTCAATGGCCGAAACCAACTTACGCACATCACCGACGCCGCTACTGGCAGCAACAGCAACGAAGGCGTACGAACCGGACAACTTTCAAACAACTACGCCTACGACGGCAACGGCAACCTCATACGCGATAACTCAAAAAACATTTCAAACATTGAATATGACTGGAGAAACTTGCCCACGACGATTACATTCTCAACCACACCTGCCTCGCAATTGACTTATAGATATAACGCCGATGGCGCGAGAATAGAAAAAGCGTTCACGGTTGGGGGGAATACCACAAGAACGGAGTATGAGTATGGCGCAGGCGGAAATCTCATTGCGGTTTACGAAAACCTTGCAACTTCCCCGACTTTTTATTACAATGAAGTTGGGTATTTGAGAAGATCGGATAATGTTCGGTTCTATTATTTGAAAGACCAACTCGGTAACAACCGCGCGACCTTTTCCGACTCCGCAGGCATTACTTTTACCGAATTCAATGACTTCTTCGCCTACGGCGCGCCGCGGCAAAGCTGGTTCAGAAGCGGCGATGGTCGGTGGAAGTTCTTAGGATTAGAATTGGATAATGAAACCGGCTCAACTCATACCAATGCAAGAGAATTATTCAATTTTGAGGGCGTGTTTAATCGACCCGATAGATTTGACTATAAATATCCACACTTAAGCCCCTACATATATGGCGCACAAAATCCATTTAAATTTTCTGATACATCTGGAGATAGCTTAATTAAAGTATTAATTGACGATAAATCGGGATTTATACACGGCAAAACGGAAGTTGTAATTGATCATACAATTTTAGAAGATTTTACAAATTTACTAAATTTGGCCGTTCAAACAGAAACGCACATCCATATTAATGATTCATTTAGGTCAAACGAAGATCAAGAAAATGTAAAACCTACCGGAAAGGTTAAAAAAGCAGTAGTGGGTAATAGCACTCATAATGCGGGAATTGCTATTGATTTTAATGTGTATATTGATAATAAAGTTGAAAATGGGAAATTACAAGGAAATGATGGTTTAACAGATGATAATAAGTTTATAAAAGGAGCTAAAGAACAAGGCTGGAGATGGGGAGGTGACTTTAAGGATAATTATGACCCTGTACATGTTGATAAAAAGGATGTAAGTACTGAAGGGTTAAAAGCCTTTAAAGATATGGTTACCCAAAATCAAAAACAAAATAAAGTAGGAATAAGTACTACAATAAAAAAAGAAATTAATAAAAAGGAAAAAAAATGATTATTTACATGAGTTTTTTGGTGATATTTATACAAAATGATAGTTGTATTATTTCACAATTACGTGAGCCTAAATTGATTGAAGTTAGAAATTCAACTTTTTTTTATGAAAATAATAGAAATTATTATAAACTGAACTCTGATTCTATAGATTTTTATACTGGAAATTATTATGAATTATATACCATTGGAGAGTACAAGATTCTTTCTAAATATTTTTATTCCGAAAGCGGTGATTTTTTTAGATATATAAATTTTATTTATAAAAATGGAAGACTTAAATATATCAGGTTTTTGGCGAGTTTTTTTAATAGTAATTGTACAAAGATCCTTAGAAAAAACGAAATTTATAAAGTTAATAATAATGAGATTAAAAGAATTTACTTGAGATTTTATGATGAAAAATATAAAATGGTCGGAAATACAAAGAATTGTGATAACATTATTAATTTTAGCGAGAATTTCGAGGAATATTTATATTTTCCAAATTTACTTATTGAAGAAAGATAAATTTGACTAAGTTAATTTCCAAAGTAATCGGGTTGTCATTAACCAGAGTGGTGCGGTAACGGAGCGGACGGATTACTTTGCCTACGGCGCAATCCGCGAAACCGCCCAATCCGCCGGCGATGGCCGCTTCAAGTTCCTTGATAAAGAGCAGGACGAAGAAACCGGCACCACGCACCTCGACGCCCGCGAATACGACGATTTCGCTGCCCTTTTTTGGCAAGTTGATCCGCTTGCGGAATCGGACGGCCTCAGTTCCTTTAGCCCGTATCATTATGGGTATAATAATCCCTATAAGTTTAAGGATCCGAGTGGGAAGAATCCTGAAAATGATGAAAAGAATAAAAATGCTGTTGGACAAGTTCTTCAATTTTTAGGCGATGTTGGAAATTTATTTTCCGGCAAAAAGGAAGGTCAAGAACAAAATCAAACAAATAGTGATCCAATTAAAAATGCAATGAATTTTGTTTCTGAAATTTCATCAAATATGGTCGCAGTCTTTGATAATATAGGAATTCCGTTAAACCCAACAGAAGTATCTTTGGTAGTTGGGGTAGGAGTAAATGCAGAAATAGGTAAATCTGGTGATGCATCGATTCAAGGCTCGGCACAACTAGTTGCTGAAATACCCATTAAAGGAAATGGTTCAACCGAAATATCTGCTTCCGCTAATATGTCTGTTGGTGGAATTGACCTTGTGCAAGCGAAAGCATCAATAAATACTGATGGAAAGGCAAATGCAGGCGGTGCAGCTATGGGTGTAACTCTTTCAACAAGTGATGGTGGGACAATAGGTTTTGCTGCTTCAGGATCAAAAGTTGGTGGGGCAGTAGAAACGAATAGAAGAAATCAGTCCTTTGAAATGAATGCCCCGTTAAAAGTAGCTAGAATACCAGCAATAATTGGAGTCAAAGCAAAACAGTAAAAAAATGAAACTAAAAAATAGTGGCAATTCACTTGTTGTTTTTACCAATTATAATTGGTTTTTGGTTCCATTTTTAATGGCAGCAATATATAAATTTGAATTTAATTTAATTTCAATATTTATAATTATTTTTATTGTAGGTATTATTAGCTTTAGAGGAAGAGTAACTTTCGATTTTGATAATCAAATAATAGAATGTACCTACTTTGTATTTTTTGTTGATTGGTATGATTCGATATACAAAATTGAAGATATTAAAAAAATTAAATTAAAATTTAAACGATTTATCGGAGGTGCATTAACCTTTACTCCCTATCAATTAGTAATTGAGTTAAAAAAAGGCAAATCAATTGATATTCTTGGTTCTCATACAGACGAAAAGCTAAAGAAAATCGAAATAGAAGTTAATGCTAGGTATAAATTTGAAGAATCACCTTAAAACAAATGGTTTCAACTATAGCAAGACAAAGAAACCGAAACAACTCATCTTGATGCCCGCGAATAAGACGATTTCGCAGCCCTTTTCTGGCAAGTTGACCCGCTCGCAGAATCGGACGGCTTAAGTTCCTTTAGTCCGTATCATTATGGGTATAATAATCCCTTTAAGTTTAAAGATTCAAAAGGAGAGTCTCCAACTTTAGTTACAGGCGCAATTGGTGCTTTTGCTGGAGCATTGTTTGGTGGAGGAATCGAGATAACAAGACAATTAATAACTGATGGTGAAGTTTCTAACTGGAGTTCAGTTACTGGAAGTGCAGTACAAGGTGCAATTACTGGAGGTGCTGCGGGCTTAACTGGTGGTGCAAGTTTGTTTGTAACTGCAAGTGTTGCTGGTGGAGCCAATGCTATTGGTGGTGCATTAAACCGCGGAATTCAAGGTCAAGAAACAACTGTTTCTGATGTAGTACAAGATGCAACTGTTGGGGCTGTTTTAGGTGGTGCTGGCAAAGCTCTAAGTGGTGGGGTAAAAGGTGCTTTAGATGATGCTTCAAATCAAGTAAAAGGTAAAGTAGGAGAAATAGCAACAGAAGTAAAATACCTTGCAAAAGGTTATATAAGTCAAGGAAAAGACAAAATATTAACTGGAACTAAAACCGCAACAGGTAAACCTGCGGCTGCGGTTTTTGACCATAAAATGAAAAGTTTTATTAATGGCCAAACCAAAACTGTTGAAAGTAAATTTAATAGTGCAGGTTTAACTAAAAATCAGAAATTGGCGATGAAAAAAAATGAAGTGTCAGTTGATAGAACATCAAGTGCTGATGTTGGGAATGCAGCTATGGCAACAGGAGTAGGCACCGCAGCTGGTGTAGATTCTCAACGTCAAAAAAAATAAAAATTGAAGAATGCTAAATAATTTAACTGAGAAGGAAATTCTTAAAGAAAGAAAAAAAATAATTGACGAAATTGCCATACCAAATTTACTGAAAAATGGATTTGAAAAAGCACCATTTTCTACTTCTTGGTTTGGAGAATATGACAGAAATATTGCAGGTTATTCTTATGAATTAGGAAAAATAAATGATAAATCTCATTTAGTTTTAATATATTTGGTGATAGTAAAAGGTGATAGATGGATCAAAGTTAAATTAAGTATTTATAATTTAATTCCTTCAATTAACTCAATTGAAAATTTAAAGACTTATGAGGGGATAAATTTTGAAATGCCACCTAATGATGAAAAGATTATACAATTAAGACTTGATGATTATATCAATATACCACCTTTTATATATTTATTTTTTTTCCCAAAACATAAAATTGGTACGGCTTTTACAAAATTTGGCATTAAATATAAGATTAATAAACTGAAAAATTTAATAGATAAGGATACGAATAATATTGACAAATTTATCGAAAGGTGGTATAAAAAGTTTACTCCTAATAATGTTGATTGGAATGGCAATATAATTAACTGACTAAACTCAAGTCCGCAACCTCATACGCGATAACGCCAAAGGCATAACCAGCAT
>JANRJQ010000013.1 GCA_033763895.1 Chloroherpetonaceae bacterium
GCAGGAACACCGTCCATTGTGGCGGAAAGAAGTCGCCCGTGCGATTCACCGGCAGTGAGATATCGGAAAAACATTAAACTGAAATTGATTAGTATTTTTTCAAAAAATTGGACATCCAAAGAATTAATTCTTTGAATTGAATATCAAACATATTGTGAGGGTTCAACCCCTCTTGTATCAAAAGTTCTTGAAGCTTGCTATCAAATTCGTGATAAGCAATCAAAATTTGCCTGTAGCTTAAATGGACAGATGTATGATGAAGAAACCAATTTCGAACAACTTTTATCATTTGCTCCAGAGAATTATGATGAATGCCGATATCACTTCCGGATAAATCTGATAGAAAAGTTTTGTAACGATGACTCTCTCGGTCTAAAACTAAGAGGCGCTTTGTAGCAAATTTAGAAACGCCAGAATATTTAAGCCCAAAATCGAAACCACATTCAAAAGGCATATTCATACGAGGTAACTGATCTTTACGGACATCAACAATAGAATCGACTCTTGAAAGATCATGAATTGAATATTGCGAAGATTTCATCAATCCTTTAATCTGATCAATGCGTGAATGACTCGAATCAACCGTTTCAGATAAAAGGGGTCGATATCCTAAAGCAATAATCGAAAACAATAGAGGTCGGAAAAGGGGGAAGTAATCGTTATCAAATGGGCAGTTAACAAAAACATTACGGTTTCTCATAAATAGGGAGAAAACGAAGAAAAATAAACTAAAAAAATCTAATTAATTATAACCACAGGGCGACCTTTAGAAACCAAATTAGCCTCTTTCATTGCTTTTACTTTATTCGGGACTAAGGCTAATTCGGTATTACGGCCTTCCTCAGCAACGAGCCAGCCATCATGAGATTTAATCACATAAATTTTTGTACCCTTTCGAGCCCCCGCATCTCGAAAAGCTTTACGAAGGCGGCGATTGCGTAAATCAATTTTAGTCATAGTGAATTTTATGGGTTACAAAATGAGTTTACCAATAAAAAGAAAAAATTGGATTTACTCAAAAGTTTGAACACAAATCGCCAACTGTTCGGCTTCATGCTGCTTCAAGAAACCGGTTGCAGGGCTTGCCGACGAAGGTCGCCCGATATAGCGCAGTTTCATTGAAGCCGGAACAATTTCCATCAAGCGAGGCAAAAGAAAACTCCACGCGCCCATATTCTTAGGCTCTTCTTGAACCCACACCACCTCGGTAGCGGTTCCATACTTTTCAAATAAATGCTGCAGTTTCTTTTTTGGGAAAGGATAAAACTGTTCAACCCGAACCACGGCAACATCATGCCGTTGCTCTTTTACACGATACTGATGCAAGTCGTAATAAACCTTCCCGCTGCAAAGCGCAATTCGCTTGACATTGGTTGGCGATTGAACATCATCCAAGACATTATGAAACCGATCGTTCGTTAAATCTTGTGGAACAGAAACGGCAAGCGGATGTCGAAGCAAACTCTTCGGGGTCATCACAACAAGCGGTTTAATATTGCCTGAAATAATTTGGCGGCGAAGCAAATGAAAATACTGTGCCGGCGTTGTGGGGTAAGCCACTTGCATATTGGTTTCTGCACAGAGCTGCAAAAATCGCTCTAGCCGCGCCGAAGAGTGTTCTGGCCCTTGACCTTCATAGCCGTGAGGCAAAAGCAGAACAAGCCCCGACTTCTGCCCCCACTTCGACTCCGTGCTTGCAATAAACTGATCTATCATAATCTGCGCACCATTGGCGAAATCGCCAAACTGTGCTTCCCATAGGACAAGTGAAAGCGGGTCGGCGACGCTATAACCAAATTCAAACCCCATCACCGCAAATTCTGAAAGCAAACTATCAAACACATTGAACTGCGCTTGCGTGGGTGTGATATGCCGAAGCGGAATAAACTCTTCGCCCGTTTCCGTTTCTACAAAGGCCAAGTGGCGTTGGCTGAATGTTCCGCGCGTGCTGTCTTGCCCCGAAAGCCTGACGGGATGACCGCTCAAAACAATACTGCCATAAGCAAGAGACTCGGCAAAGCCCCAATCGATTTGGGTTTGTGAAGCATCGGCACCAAGCAACTGTTTACGTTTTGCAAATTGCTGCTCAAGCTTTTTATTAATCCGAAATCCTTCGGGCAAGCGGAACATCGACTCCACAATTTGTTGCAAGGTTTCAAGCGGGACGCTCGTTTCAGGGTTTCGATTAGTTACAGGCAATTCCTCTTGTGAAATCGCCAAAGTAAGATCAGCCTTTTTCTTTTGCTCGATTTCAGCCTCATCGTGCGTGGCTTTATAGGCTTTGGCTTTCTCGTAGGCTTGATCAAGTTCATCCTTAAATCGATTCATCAAAGCTTCAACCTCGGCTTCGGTGAAACTGCCTTCGCGAATCAAATCTTGCGCGTAGATTTCACGAACCGACGGGCGGTCTTTAATCTTTTTGTAGAGAACGGGTTGTGTGTAAGCCGGGTCATCACCTTCATTATGGCCGTGCCTGCGGTAACACATCATATCAATCACCACATCGCCGCCATAAGTCATTCGGTATTCCAGCGCCATTTGAATCACGCGAATACACGCCTCAGGGTCTTCGCCATTAACATGAAAAATCGGCGCTTGCACCATCTTAGCGACATCGGTGGCATAGAGTGTTGAACGCGCTTCATCCGGACCTGTTGTAAATCCAATTTGATTGTTGATAATGAGATGAATTGTGCCGCCAGTTGCGTAGCCTTTGAGCTTCGAAAGATTCAGCGTTTCAGCCACAACACCTTGTCCGGCAAAAGCCGCATCGCCGTGAATGAGGAACGAAAGCACTTCGCGCTCAGCTTTTCGGCGCGGCTCAGAAAATTGAGAAGCAAAGTTGCTTCGGCGGTCTTGCTTAGCCCGAACGATTCCTTCAACTACTGGATTCACCGCCTCAAGGTGGCTGGGGTTTGACGCTACAGAAACCGTTACTTCCTTACCATTATGACCGGTTCGCTTTCCCGTCGCGCCCAAGTGATACTTCACATCGCCGGAGCCTTGCGTGATTTCACCCGCGGCGAGAGGCAGTTTTTTTCCTTCAAACTCGGCGAAAAGCGTTTCATACGATTTGCCAATTACATTGGTCAAAACATTCAGTCGTCCGCGATGTGCCATACCAATCACCACTTCCTCGGTGCCATAAGTTGCGGCTTCCTTCACCAAGTAATCGGAAATGGCGATGGCCGTTTCACCGCCTTCAATCGAAAAGCGCTTATGCCCTAAAAACTTGGTGTGTAAATAGCGCTCAAACCCTTCGGCACGAATGAGGTTATAGAGAATTTCTTCTTTTTCAGCTTTCGTGAAAATCTTTTTTACGCGGGCATCTTCACAGTGCTGTTGAATCCAACGCTTTTGCTCGAGCGATTGAATGTTCATAAACTCAACGCCGGTTTTTTCGCAATAAGCCGAGCGCAAAATGCCGATGACATCGCGAAGAAGCATTTGATCTTTATTGCCAAAACTCATTGTGATGAATTCGCGATCCAAATCCCAAAGTGTAAGCTCGTAAAATTCAGGGTCAAGCTCGGGATGATAAGTCGGCTCATAGCCCAAAGGATTGATATTGGCAATAAGATGGCCGCGAACCCGATACGCATTAATCATTTGCATCACACGCGCTTGCTTACGAATCACCTCTTCCATATTGACAGCACCACCAAAAGTGATGGTGCTTTTATCGGTCATACTCTTCCAAGGCTTGTAGGGCATTTTGAGATCGGTGAAAATCTCATCATAAAAATTCTCTTCACCTTGTAAATACCGATTGATCAATGCAAGAAACTCGCCGGATTCTGCGCCTTGAATAATGCGGTGATCGTAGGTGCTTGTCGTTGTCATCACTTTACTGATGCCAAGCTGCGCACGTACCTCGGGCGACATTGCTTGATACTCCGGCGGGAAATCAATCGCGCCGGTAGCGATAATCGCACCCTGACCTTCCATTAAGCGCGGCACCGAAGAGGCCGTACCGATTGTTCCCGGATTGGTCAGTGAAATGGTTGTTCCTTGAAAATCGGCCGGGTCAAGTTGGTTCTTGCGCGATTTGGCAATAAGCTTATTGTAAGCGGCAAAAAACTGCGCGAAGTTCATTTGTTCCGCCGATTTGATATTGGGCACCACAAGTGAGCGTGAGCCATCCTTTTTTGTCATATCCACGGCAAGGCCAATGGCAATATGCTGATGCTCGATGCGGTAAGGCTTTCCGGCAACCGTAGCAAACGAAGCATTCATCGCCGCAATTTTTTTTGCCGCTTTAACGATTGCCCAAGCAATGATGTGCGTGAAAGCAATTTTCCCGCCACCCGTTGCGGAAAGGTGCTGATTAATGATAATGCGATTTTCTTCAAGGACTTTCACTGCAATCGTGCGAACACTTGTAGCTGTAGGCACCGAAAGACTTTGCTGCATATTTTCAACAATGCGAACCGCAGTTCCCAAAATGGCAGTCGCTTTTTCGCCATCTCCGAGCTTTAACTCTTCAAGGGTATTGTAGTTTTTACCCATAATGGGTGTGCCTGATTTCGGAACGCCATTGGCTGGAGAAGAAGCGGAAATGCTGCGCGGACTTGAAGAAGCATTTAAATTAGCGGTTTGAATAACTGCGGACTCTTCGTGATATCGCGATTCGTCATGTTCAAGAAGCGACAAATCCACTTTCCCTTGGCGAAGATCATCGAAAAAGAGGCGCCAGCTTTGCTTGACGGCTTCAGGGTTCTTTTCATACTCTTGATAGAGATCTTCAATAAAAAGGGTATTGAACCCAAAGATTTCAACTAATTTTTCTTGAACGGCTTGATCAGTAATGCTCATAAGTTGTCCTTACAATAGAAGTGACAGAAAAAAATTGATTGTTGTTAAGGTGCGGCTTTCGTGCCTGAAAAAAGAGCTGAAAACGAAACCAAAGGCAGTCTTAATTCGATAGTGCGAATGTACGCAAGGGAGGGCAAGTTTTAAGTACTTTACTTATTGAAATTTAAATTTGACTCTAATAAGGTAAAGGAAGAGCATCAAAGGAAGGCAGACTTCAGATGCGCAATTCATTGAGTGATTCAAAACGGAATTAGAACAAGTCGTTGACTCAAGTGTTGATTTTCTCATTAATCAAGAAATGACCAAGGCTTCCTAAATTTCTTCAAAAACAGAAGTGTTACTAAAATTGCTAAATGAAAAGGACTTGGTTCTTTCGTGCATTCAATGCTATTTATTACCGCGAACCCTTCGCTGATAAAATTGCCTCAAGAATCGCGTTGCTATCAAACTGAAGATTTTCCATTCCTTTTTCAACCGAAACTGTTTCCGATTTATCCAACCCCTTCGCCGAAACCGTAGCCGAAGACACTACCTCGCCACTCGCGCGATTGGCAAAGCTCACCAAAGCAGAAACATCTTGCAAAATTAACTCTCCATTTGGCGATTGAACCCGAGCCGCTTCGGTTGATGTAACCGTTGCGGTTATAACCAACGGCGCGCCCGATTTAATCACCGCTCCTTGCTTTTGAAAATACGCCACCATTCGTTTCATCAATTTGACTTTAGCCGCATCACTTCCCACGCCTTGCACCGTGATATCGCAAGTAAAGGGAGAAACTTTTGCCGTATAGTCGAACGAAACGGAAGTCGTTTTTGCAGCTTCTTGCCGAAGCCGATTGCTAAGTTCTGTAAAATCAATCAGAGCCGTTACTTTGCCACGGTTGCTCACCGTGCCTTCGGTGGTGGTCAAAAATATCAGTGATGCAGTTCCTGTTTCATCGGTCACGCTTGAACCGACTTCTCGCTCACCATTCATAAAGAGCACCGTCACCCCGCGAATCGGCGTCTCTTTTCCTGCATCTACCGCAACGGCCTTTACCCTGAGCGGCTGCTCCAAGGCCCGGCCCACTTCACCCGTTTGCTTATCGCCGGCGGATTTTCTTAAGTACACCTTCGAGAGCAATTTCCCTAAACCCGTTTCAATGGCTGCAAGCGAAGCATCTTGCGGGGCTTGATAAGCGTTCCCCGGAAAAATACCGTTATAAAAAACCTGTTTGGGCGTGAACGGCTCATAGGCATTAAGCGCATCGATATACTGCCCAACGGCAGAGGCAATATTTCCGCTTGTCGCATTACTTTCGGCTGCACTAATTTTTGTTCGTGCTCCCGCGACAATTTCATCAAGCTCGGTTCTGAGCTTTTTCATGAATGCGGCTTTTTCCAAAACCATTAGAACATCAGTCGTGCCCTTGACCTTCGAAACGAATTCATCGCCTTGCGTAATAAGGCTGAGATCCATTTTATCCACCACCACTTGAATTCGCTCTTGAAGGTTGGTGATGTTAAAATTTCCTGAAGTGCCCGAAGATGACATTTCACTTAGTGTGGTTGAAGAGGAAACGGTCATTTTCAGTTGCTTGGCAATTGCGTTTCGCGCTTGATCGCGTGCATTTTCGAGTGCTCTTCCGCCGCGTCCGCTTCCGACACCCAGCCAATAGGCGTCATCCGGAAAGCGCGAATCCTTCCCGCTGCTCACCCACGCCGGCGGCACCTGTGCTTCAGCCGTTGCAACCACCTGTAGCGGCGCTAAAGCGGTTGTTTGAGAGGCACATGAAAGTGATAAATGAATCACCAATGCGGTGAGAAGGAGTGAAAACGTTTTTTGAAGAATCCGTTTCATAACATCAGATGTTAGAGTGAGTCAAGTTGAATTTGAATTATCGTTACTTTTCAATCGCCATTAAAATCAATTTATCCTTGACTTGCAGCCTGCGGAGTTTTGCGCCATTGCCTTGAAAAGTTTTGTCCGTTTTCAATTTCTTTTCAAGTTCCTTAAAAAATTCATTAGCCGTTTGAACATTATTTTGGCGGATAGCGAAGTCAATCGTTTGCTCAGTGGCAGCGATTTGCTTGGCTTGCGTCGTAATTCCTTTCAACGCTTCTTCAACCGCATCGGCTAAGGCAAAGGTATCGTTGAATTTACCGGTAATCTTGAAAATCAACTTGAAGTGCCGCCCGCGGTCTAAATCTTCTTTCCAATAGCCACTCACGCGGGAAAGCACTTTTCCAACTGCGTCATTCATTGCTTCTTCAATTACGGCGGCATCAGTAACCGAAGGCCGTTCCGGGCTGTATCCGGTTTCTGAGCCCAAAAGTAATGCCGTGGTAGTTTCGTAGGCCTTGCAAGTCACCGCGGCTTTTTTACCCAGTTTCCCTTGCTCAACCGTTACAGAATAAGTGATATAAATATCGGCACCGATGCTCAATACCAATTGATAGGTAATATCTTCTCCAACGCCCTTAACGGAACCGACGGCACGCGCCAAGTCCGATACAGCATCTTGCTGCTCGGGCACGCGAACTTGATATCGGCGATTGGTTAAAAATGATTCAATGACGGTTGCAGCCGTTTTAAGCTGTGGGTTTTTCGCCATTGCGTCAATTGGGCTTTCTCCTTTGGCAACCGACGGTAAAACCATAATGAAAGGATTACTTTGCGAATCGGTAAGATCGCTTTGCGAAGCCACCGCACCCAAGGATGCCAGAAACTTCTTCAAATTTTCGGTATTGATTCTCACCAACCGCTCAATTCGAATGTTTCCGTTCGACATTTTCACGCGGCTTAAAATCTCTTCACCCGTCCAAGCAATGGCATTTGAAGCATTGAGGGCCTCCGTACCAAAAAATTGATCCTGCACACCCTTAAAGGCATCTTCTTCAGCAGCCGTTTGCAATATTCTATCCGTCGCCTTGAACAACATAAAATAGACCGCACATTTTTGCGCATCTGCAGTGGCTTCGTCCACATCCTTTCCAATTCCTTTTGCGCGAATGGTTACATTGGCAGCATCGTAAACCTCGACAAACACGGCCTCGGTTGAGCGCGGCATTTGTGCCTGAATAGGCCGAGGAAAAAATAAAGAACTTGTTGTTGAAGCACATGCAGAAAGCAGCACAATGTAAAGGCCACTCAGCATTTTTGTGAAGAGTGATCGAATGTTCAACGGTCGAAAACGAAAAAAATTTAACGGTGCCGGCATAAGAGTTGGATTTAAGAATCGTCTTAAAGTTCTTAACAAAAATGAATTTATATACGATGATCAAAAGACTTGTTTCATCGCCTTGCGATGCCTCACAATAAAGGCAAAGAGAGATTTTATGCTTTAAACCAAAAGTCGAAGTATGGCGTCTAAATTCACATCCGAAATTTACAACATTGGAAGTTGAAGTTGAGAAAAAATGATGATGAAATCAGATGGTTCGCGAAAACAGTTTAATTATTGACGAGCAACCGGAATGAAAAATCTCATCTCAAGCATTCAGTTTTATGACCACAATTGTAAGATCGTCATTGACCGAGCCACCATCGGCAGTAAAGGCATTAACGGCGTGGAAGATATCCCCTTTAATTTCAAAAGCGCTTTTCTCTTTTGATTTTTCTACTGTCGAGAGCAAATTTTCATATCCAAATTGATCTCCATTACGAGAAACTGCTTCAATAACGCCATCGGTATAAAGAACAAGCACATCACCCGGTTTCATAAAAATGCGTTGCTCAGAAACAGCACGCTTAAAGAGTTCACAGCCATTACTCTTATCCAGCCCTAAAGCAAGGCCGCTCATCCGTAAAACCCCGGAGCCTTTGCTATGGACAAAAGCAGGAGGGCAATGGCCTGCATTGGCCACCAGCACGCTGTTATCGCTAGAACGAATAACGGCATAAAGAGCACTTACAAATGCCCCCTTATCAAGTCCTTTGGTAATGGCTTCATTGGCACGAATAAGTAGTGACTTGGGGTCGTCAGGATAAATGCGGCAGAGCGATTGAAAGATGCCTTTCATCTCCGCCATATAAAAGGCTGCTGAGGTTCCCTTCCCCGAGACATCTGCGATCACGACTCCGGCATCCAAAACCGTTGTGCCTTCATTGAGTTGTGCAAAATCGTAATAATCGCCCCCTACCTCATAAGCTGGATATGAAACGCCATCAATGTCAAATCCCGGGACTAAAATGGCCGATTGCGGGAGAAGTTTTAATTGAATTTTTTGAGCCACCGAAAGTTCTTGCTCTAGCCGCTTTTTATCGATTAACTCGCGAATCAATCGGGAGTTATCAATTGCGATTGCGGCTTGATCGGCGAAGGTTGTCACCAGTTCGATGTCTTCTTTGACAAAACCATATTCGACATCTTTAGAAACATGTAAAACACCAATGATTTTGCTACGGGCAATCAGTGGCACAGACACCATTGAAGCGATTTCACCTCGGGACTTTTGAGAAAGCTGCGAACGCAATCGAAGCGCAAGTGACTTTTTGGTTGACGCTTCAGGGTTTAAACGCTTATCCAGCAATACATCATCGATTCGGACCGGACGCTTTTCTGCTAAAATTCCACTCCAAATAAATTGAGATGATTTAGAAAAATCGTGAATCGTTTTTAAATCAATATTCTGTTGTGAAACCGTCTTAAACAATCCCCCGCCAGATTGATTTTCTTGAAACTGAACAGTAGGTAATTTCGAAGCCAATTCCCGCTCTTCATTCATTTTTGATGGAGAAAGTTTTGCTTCAAGCGAATAAGGTTGATAAATATCAAACCATACGGATGCCCCATTTCCGAAAGATTCGCTCGCGTAATTGACAAGTGATGAATAAATTTTTTCTTCATCAAAAACATCTGTAATGAATTTGCTCATCGCATAAAGGTTGCGAACTTCTGCAGCCTTTTTCTCGATTGCTTCGGAGGTTGGTAAATAAAAAAGCAAACTCAAAAAGGCCGTTGAGAGGTAAGCGCCCAAAAAAATCGAAATTGCAAACCAAAAGAATGCAGAAGAATTGCTGAAAGCGAGCAGCATTATACCTGCTTCAAAAGCGCCGTAAAGGGAGCCTAAAGCAACCAAAATAGAAATCACTAAAAAAATAGAGCGCAGCTTATCTCGCCGGCTCATTGGCATAATCCAAGACAATCGAAAAATATTCGTTAGCATCATTGCCCCGCCAACGCCTAAAAGAATGCCCGCAATAATATTTGGCTGTTCTCCCGGAAAAGTACCAAGCGAAGCGAGTGCCCCTAGCAATAGAAGACCAATTGTGGTGAGAAAATTGGTTTTGGTGTTTTGCAAACGGCGAAAAAGAACCAAGCGCTCTAGCGCAATCAGTCCAAATGAAAGGAATGTCGCTAAAGAAAGGGAAACGATGTGCGATTTAATTACCGCGTAAAGCGACCCGGCTACAAGAACTTTGGTCTCCTGCGCTTGTTCAAACGAAAATGTTGCCGGAGACATAACGGTGCTCATTAAACTCAGCACCACAATCATGAGCAGTAAATAGGTTGTCCCTTTCTTTAAAATTTCAACCGGCTCAATCCACAAGCCCGAGCCATCAGCATTGTTTTCGATTGAAGATGTGGATTTGAAGTAATCGCGAGAGAAAGAATAGATAACCGCAAAAACGGTTATCGCTAAAATATCTTTAAAGAGCGCAAGCCACGAGAGAATGTAGGGGCTTTTGGCATAGTAAAGCACCACATCTATCGTGAATAATAATAGCTCACAGCCAAGTGCAAGCGTAAAGTATAAATATAAACGGCTACGGTTTTTGGTCATGAATTCAATATAAACAAAACTCTAAGCCTAAGAGGTGAGCCAAAGCGGATCATACAATAAACATACAATCCATCTTGTCACATTCCCCAAATGAAAAAGTGTCAACCAATAAGTGAAATCATGAGATAGCCATCAACATCTCTTTTATTTCGCATTTCTCAAAGAAATGTTTCTTTGTTATAGATCACAAAAAAATTATCCAGAATGAATTGGGTGAAAACGATAGCTGCCACTGACAATTCGTCGTGACAGAAGACTGAAGAAAAGGCCGGTATATGAAAAAATAACAGGCGGCAAAAGCGAAAACTGAATTGTTGAAAACGTGGATGGGAGTTTTCGCTCAAATCAACGAAAAAGGAGCATAAATCAGCAAATGTCCGTTTGGCACGGAAATTGAATTATAGGGAGTGAGAGGTAAGCAAATAGGGTCAAAGTCTTCGGATACGATTCAAGTTTGTCACATCTCGGAAAATAAAAAGTACTTGAGTTAATTATTTCATTCACAACTTTTCTAATCAAACAGGAGGATTCAAATATGTTAGTAAAATTTGATAACGGCAATCCGTTTGCTACAATCGACCGTGTCTTCGACGAAGTGCTTCGTGATAAATTCAATACACTCGTTCCACATACAATTTCTTCCTTCCGAGTCGATATTTCGGAAGATGAAAAAAATGTTTTCCTTGAAGCTGAACTACCCGGTATTAAAAAGGAAGATGTCAAGGTTAGTGTGGAAGATAATGTGTTAACCATCCGTGCAGAGCGAAAGGCTGAAACGGATAACAAAACCAAGAACTTCCGCCGAACTGAACGCTTCTTTGGTTCATTTTCACGAAGTTTCACCTTGGGTGAAAACATCTCTACGGAAAACATCGAGGCAACTTATACCGACGGGGTGTTAAATCTTCGCTTGGCCAAAATCGAGCCTGTTAAAAACATTAAAGAAGTAACGATTCGATAACCGTTTCGCTTTAGACCGTTGATACTTTAAGAGCGCTTGGGAAACCAAGCGCTTTTTTTGTTTTGATTGAGAATTGACGACATTCTACAAGTTCGTGAGCAAAACGGTCACTTCTTAATACCATATTTAAGTCTAATATTTTAGGGAGTTAGTAAAATAAATCGGCCATTTTGTTTTTTTAGGGAACCAATTCAACGCAAATAATCTTTTCATCATCAGTTCATAGTTATACTCCTTTTTCAATGGCGCTTTCGCAGTTTCGTTCATTTTCTGCGGGAGCGCTTTTTTTATTAATCATTTTTTTGAATTCACTTGAATTTTTTTTCCCTTTCTTCAAAGACTCCAAATTCCCACAAAATTCAAAGGCCGTTGATGTTTCACGATAGCGAATGAGAAAAACTAGTAAGTAAAATGTCTGTCAATTTGTCTCTTAACAAACTTTTTGTCATAAAACGGCAATTCAAACAATTGAAGGGTTCAGAAATATGACAATGAATCGGCAATAATGGCATATCATCAGGAAAGATTTAATTGGCACGACATTTGAACTATAATAAGTGAAGTATAGCGTGTTCTTTTCGAAATAAACAAAAGAGCGTGATGAATACAGAAAATCATTAGAAGAGAAACCTCTTAGAAACTCAACGAATTAAAAACCACAACAAGGAAATTTTTCTAACATCATCTTTACAACAATGGGTAAAATAATAGGAATTGATTTGGGAACAACCAACTCATGCGTAGCGGTAATGCAAGGCAGTGAGCCGGTTGTCATTGCAAATTCTGAGGGCTATCGAACAACGCCTTCGGCAGTTGGTTTTGCAAAAAATGGGGATCGCTTGGTTGGTCAGTCGGCAAAGCGTCAGGCAGTAACGAATCCAAAAAATACGGTTTATTCGATTAAGCGCTTTATGGGTCGTGCGCTTACAGAAGTTACGAGTGAAATGAAACTCGTGCCTTATGAAGTATTTTCGTCCGATAACAGCGTGAAAGTTCGAATCGGCGATAAGCAATATTCTCCAGAAGAAATTTCAGCAATGATCCTTCAAAAAATGAAGCAAACGGCTGAAGACTTCTTAGGCGAAAAAGTGACCGAAGCGGTGATTACCGTTCCGGCGTACTTTAACGACGCACAGCGCCAAGCCACAAAAGATGCAGGCAAAATTGCAGGGCTAGAAGTGAAGCGTATTCTTAACGAACCGACTGCAGCCGCATTGGCTTATGGTTTGGATAAAAAGAAAGCCAGCGAAAGAGTGGCCGTCTTTGACCTTGGTGGCGGAACCTTCGATGTCTCGATTCTTGAACTCGGCGACGGCGTCTTTGAAGTTCGCTCAACCGACGGCGATACGCATCTTGGTGGCGACGATTTCGATCAACGCTTAATCGATTTCCTTGCCGATGAATTCAAAAAGCAAGAAGGCATTGATTTACGTAAAGATCCAATGGCACTTCAACGCTTGAAAGAAGCTGCTGAAAAAGCAAAAATTGAACTTTCATCTCGCACTGAAACAGAAGTGAACCTTCCCTTCATTACCGCTACGCAGGATGGACCAAAGCACTTGGTGGTGAATGTAACACGCGCCAAATTTGAAGGGCTCTGCGCCGATCTCTTTGACCGTATGCTTGAGCCTTGCAAACGCGCCCTGAAGAATGGAAAAGTTGATATTGACCAATTGGATGAAGTGGTGCTTGTGGGCGGTTCAACCCGTATTCCGAAGGTTCAGCAAATGGTGAAGGATTTCTTCAAGAAAGAACCCAACAAGAGCGTCAATCCCGATGAAGTGGTGGCCATTGGTGCAGCCATTCAAGGCGGCGTACTCAAGGGTGATATTACCGATGTGCTTCTTTTGGATGTCACGCCGCTTTCGCTTGGTATTGAAACCTTGGGCGGTGTGATGACAAAACTCATTGATTCCAATACCACTGTTCCAACGCGGAAATCGGAAACGTTCTCAACGGCTTCTGATAGCCAAACCTCGGTGGAAATTCATGTGCTTCAAGGCGAACGCCCGATGGCCGTTGATAACAAAACGCTCGGTCGATTCCACTTGGATGGTATTCCGCCGGCACCGCGTGGCGTTCCGCAAATTGAAGTGACTTTCGATATCGATGCCAACGGTATTCTCTCCGTTTCTGCCAAAGATAAAGCCACAGCAAAAGAGCAGAAGATTCGCATTGAAGCGAGCGGCAAACTTTCGGATGCGGAAATTCAAAAAATGCGTGAAGATGCCAAGGCTCATGCCGAAGATGATAAGAAGAAAAAGGAAGAAGCGGATATCAAGAACACCGCCGATACACTTGTCTTTTCAACCGAAAAGCAACTCAAGGAATTGGGCGATAAACTTCCAACAGATGCTGCCTCGGGCTTGCAGCGTGCACTTGATGAATTGAAAGATGCACAAAAAACAGGCAGCACCACAGCTATAAAAGCTGCAGTTGAAAAACTAAACGCCGAGTGGAGCGAAGCCTCGAAGAAACTGTACGAAGGCTCTGCGAACCCGATGGGTGCTTCTGGCCCTAGCGAAGGTGGTAATGGCGCGTCGCAAAAAGGAAGTGCCGGTAAAGACGGCGAAGTAAAGAACGCTGATTTTGAAGTGGTTGATGATAAATAAGCGGATGGGTTAAATCGTCCGAAAGGGCTGTGTAAATGCACAGCCCTTTTCTTTTTATGCCTCTTTTTTGTTTCTTTTTTTCGATATTGAATAAAGGCTTTTGAAGTACAACATTTTAATCATTATTGATATGCCGATTACTCGTTCAGGAAATGTGGTGCATAAGTTGGATAAATACTTCATCACACAAGCCAAGCGCGGCGACCGCGGGAAACTGAAACTTACCATTGCCTCAGCCGCCGGTTATGGCAGGCTTTCAAACACCGAGGAAATGAAACGCAAATTACAAGAAGGCCAACTTCAAGTGTGTGTGCTTTCCTCAAATGAAGACATTGCGATTCGTACCGAAGACACGGTTAAACTCAATGAAGAACGCTATAATATGGATTATGATAGCCGTGGTGTCAAGTGGACCGTTCGCGAGATGCAGGTTTTTGTGAATCCAAATAACAACGAACTTTCCGTCGAAGTGCGTGGACGCGTTTACACGCTCGACGAATTTTTCAAGTAAGAGGGGACTTCAACCAAACAACACTCTTCTTTGAAGAACACATAAAACGCGCTCGGTGGGAAATACCACCCTTGCGAAACGTACAGCTTCACAGCCTACAGCCCGCAAAAAAATAAAAAGGTGATACGGAAGGTATCACCTTTTTTTCTTTGTGGAAAAAACGGTTTCGGGCTTTGTGCTCGGGTGGGTTTCGCTTCGCTGACTTACAGTTCGGAGCACTTCACAAAGTAGCACCGGAGTTAAAACTGTCAACTCAGCACTGTTCTTGAATAAAAGCACAAAACTCCAAGATTTCACGTCTCCCGCCTGACGCCTGACGTAAAGCCCGTGAAATGTGTAGCCTTTCTTATTTTGTCAGTTAATATAAGCATACTTGCCCTTGTCCAATTTGTAATACTGATGCGATCACATCTTCCCTAACTTTGTTATCGTATAATTTTTCAATAGCCCAACCAACCAAGTCAACTGCTGCTAAACATCCTGCTGCTGTTCCGATATTTCCGTGTATCACCAAATGTTTGTTGTCTAAAACCTCAACACCATAACTTTTCAAAGCCTCAAATGCAGTAGGATAAGTTGTTGCAGAAAGTCCTGTTAAATGTCCAAGTGCGGCAATAATTAATGCACCTGAACACATAGAACAAATAATTTGACTGTTGGGGTCAAGGTTGAACCGTTTTAAATAATTTTCGTCCTTGATAACATTTCTTGTCCCGGGTCCACTTCCAAAAAATACAATGTCCGCATCATTGCACTCTTCAATAAGTCCGTGAGTTTTCAGGTCAAGCCCGCACACAGATTTGTGGTATGTTTCTGTTCCAACAATTTTTACTTGAAACTCTTTGTAACGAATTTTAACTCGGTTAAGCAAGTCCCACGCTAAAAAAATATCAATGTCTGTGAACTTGTCAAATGTTACTAATACAGCTTTTTTCATTTTATAATTGTTTGTTTTGTTGTCGTCAAAAGGTTACACATAACGTTTTCGTGATTTGCGTTCGGGCGGGTTTTGCTTCGCTGATTTTCAATTCGGAGCAGAAATTTCCAAGTATATAACGACCAGACTAACGCAAAATCCTTATCAGTACTACTTTTTATCAAGATCTAAATAATAGAGCTTTGCAGCCTGCTCAATTTCATCATCAAACTCTGTATCATACTTAAAGGAATACAATATCCATTTATCATTTGGTTTATAAAATTCAAAGGTAAACCTCATTGGTTGTCTCTCGTATTTTACCAAATATGAATACAGCACAAAACTATCGGAAAACTGTTTTTTAGTTATTGGCTCATATCCGTAGTATTTTCCAACATAGTCAACAATAAAACCATTGACATCCTTCTTTATTTTTTCTATTCCATCTTTAATTCTTGATGTCCAAGGGTTAGTTGCATAAAGGTCATCTAATGCCTTGTTTGTATTTTTGCTATACTCTTTGAAGAAGCTATTAATAAGTTCTTCAGGTGTCGTTTGACCGAAAGAATTTACAGACAATAATGTCAAGAATGCAACTAGCACAATTTTTTTCATATTTCTTTTTTTAGTTTTAATGAATAAGATTTGGCACTTGGTTTAGTGCCGGTTTTAGCTTCAAAGATTTTTAATTCGAAGAACAAAACTGTCAAATTGTACTGAATTTAATATAGATCAAATCTCCAAGTTTATCAGTCAACATTCCTGTGTAAAACCTGCGTAATAGGCAGTTATTTTATTTCTCATTCGTGTCTATTAGTTCAATAATTAACTCTCTTAAAGTATTTACATCACTTTCAATTGTTCCTTTCATATATCGTTCGTAAGTACTTTTGTTGTCTGGTGGGTTTAGATTTAGTGTCAACTCTTTCTCTAATGCCAATAGTCTTAAAAACTCTCTTTGTGTTCGCCCGTTTCCTTCTCTGAATGGGTGTAAATAGTTGACATTATCTAAAATTTCAGCCAATTTCTCGGAAAGTAGTTTTTTATTGTCTTTCGGAATTTTCTTGAACTCAGCAATTAATTGGTCAATGTGTCTGAATGCGTTGACAAAGTGTGAAGTAGGGAAGAACTGTTTGCCATCTTTGCTAATTTCAACTGTTCGCTTTTTGCCAGCCCAAATGTAAATGTCTTGAAATAAATGTTTGTGAATGTCAAAAAGGCTGTCAATGCCCTTTATTTGTATGGGATTATCGTAAAGTTCTTGAAGTCGTTTAGTTACTGCACCACTTTCAACAAAAATCAATACATCGGGGTCTGTAATGTCTAAAATGTTCCTTAAAAGTCCAGTCTTTGGATCAGTGTAGATAAAGTCGGGGTCAATATATTTATAAGAATTAGACATAGGCTTTTTGTTTGGCTAATCTCACGAGTTCTATTAGCGATATTTTGCCAGTCACATAGTCCCTTATGATTTCAATACCTTTTGGTGTCGGTTTAAAGCCTTCAAACATATTACTCCCCAAGGCATTTGCAGTGTTTTCCAAGGTTTTCAAGTCCGAAAACTTAACTCCCATTATTGTCAGGTTACTTCTATCTATTTCTATCGTGTTGTACATTTTTTATGTCTTAAATCCTTTCTAAGCTTACAAAATATTTAGGTCAAAAGCTTGACACTGCCGCATCAAAAATGCTTATATCCTTTCCCGGCTTTGCGTTCGAGAAGGTTGAAAACTTAAAGTATTCAATACTAACAGGTTGAAAAAAAAATAATACAATTATAAAGTTAAAACAAAATTAATGTTAATTACTTCTAATTTTTAGCATTTGAAATAATTAAGTTTAGTTCATTTTGTAGTGAATCAAATTGTTCATTGGTTTTGAAAAGGACATGAAATCTTTTTTGATATTTACTCCAAGCAATTTCACCAACATTATCATTTTCTGAAACAGCCGAATCTGCATTGATACTATTATAAATCTCACCGCTTTCTTTTAGCTGATCCAATTGCATATCGATTTTTTTCATAATTACATAGACATAGTCATTTCTTGATACCAAAATAAAAAAATAGTCCGGAGGAAAGGGATCAATATCTTGCGTAAATCCTCCAATACATCTATATATTTGATGATTACTATTTGAAGTGTCGATTTCAAAGAAATATATTTTTGCATTTGCATCAGATGCTAAAGCAGTAAATATAGCTTCCAACTGCTCTTCAAAAAGATTTCTAATAGAATTAATATTTTTCTCTTTAAAGTGACTATAAAATAAATTCTTGGAGGTTATAAAAATTTCTGAATTTTTATAATCTATCACAAGACCATCAAGTTTTCCAAATCCCACTTCATTTATTAATGTTTCTAAATTTATTTTTCAGGATTTAATAATACTATCTTTAGTTGAGTTAATTAATATATCTTTGAGAATTTGTTCTAAAGCTAATAATGAGGCATTGTTTAGCTTAACTATATTACTACCAAAACCAGATTTCTTATCAAGTTCGGCTTCAAAATAATAAATGGAATTATCACGTTTTTTTATATATTCCAATTCAAGATTTTGCTCTGATTTTTCGATAAACTCTTGCTCAATTTTATTTTCACTTTTATTTGAACAAGCATTTATAATTATAATTAAAAGAAGAAATAAAATCTTTTTCATATTTTTTTATGCCTTATTCCGAAAAATTCCCTCAGTTGCAATCTTTTAGAGTTTTCTTTGTTATTTCTTTTTATTAATGAAATTTAATCATTGTAAGTTTTCCGCTTTAACCAGCTCATGTCATTCTTATTTGTCTTTCAGTATTGGAAATTTGTATGAGATTAGTTGAAGGAACGAGGTTTTGAATTTAGAAAAGACGACGGATTTTTGAAAGAACTTTTTTTCTCTCCGCTTTTTCTAATAATAGAACACGGATAACGCTGATGAAACTGATTCGCACGGATCAACGTCACTAATCCATTTAATCTGTGTCATCTGTGTTCTATTTGAATATGGTGGATTAATAAGGTTCTGTGGCTTCGAAAGGCTCAACCACCTAATTTGTAAGCGTGCTGAAAATCGGAGATTTCTCGCTTTGCTCGAAATGACTTTAACCTTGTTACGGAGGTTTCGACACTTCGACAAACTCAGTGCGGCGCAGGCTCAACCCCCTCGTTTTGTGGTGTGCGGAGCTGCGGAGATTTCTCGCTTCGCTCGAAATGACATGCTTTTTTGCTTTGTTCCTTTCAGATTCCGGACAAGCCGGAATGACGGCGTAAAAGTGTTTGGCTCATGCACGGTGGTTTCGACAGGCTCAACCACCTTTTTGTTATGACCAATACAAAACAAAAAGCCGCAAGAAACTTGCGGCTTTTTGAATAGAACAGTTACTTTTTCAAGCGATGCTTAAAGTTCGCTGCGCAGATTGGTTTTCGAAAGCAAGGCTTGAGCGGCTCTTAGGCGTAAGCGTAGGGCGCTTTCTTCGATTTTTGGCGTAACCAAATCCGGTGCAATGGTTTCTGCCGCTTGACGAACATTCTGCGTTGGCGTGGATTGATATGATTTGCTACGCTGTGCTGCATCCTTAATCGTTTGCTCAATGACATTATCTGCTGTAGGCTTTACCAAATACTTGAAAACCCCGAGTTCATTGATGGAGCGTACGGCAAGCGTTGCATCTTTCACTTCGGTGAGGATAACTGTGATAACATTAGGATATTCTTGACGAATGGTATTAAGGAAGCTAATCCCATCGATATCACCAAAATTAACATTGCTGACTACTACTGAAATTGGCCTTTTTGCCAATTCTTTGAAGGCTTCATCAACCGAAGTGGCGCTTGTTACATCAAAACCTTTTGAAAATTTATCCGCCAAATTCTTAGCTTCATTCGGACCGTAATCAACAAAAAGCACAGAGCCGCTTTTCTCTTCAACTTCGATATGAACACTGCGTTGAACACCTAAAGGGACTCCACTCGATGGCTTCTGGGTTTCTTGATTTTGAAGCAAGGTAATTTTATCATAAATCTGAATGCCGAGCTTAACCAAATTGCATAGGTTATCCGCTTTCCAAGGCTTGTTGATATAACGGAATATTTCGCCGGCGTTGACAGAGCTGATAATAGCATCCAAATCGGAGTAACCCGTAAGCAACATCCGAATGGTATTTGGGCTAATGGCTTTGATTTGGCGAAGCACTTCGTGGCCCAACATTCCGGGCATTCTTTGATCGCTAATGACAACCTTTATCGGGTACTTTTTTGCAAGTTCAATTGCTTTTGCACCACCATCAGCGGTATGAACCGTGTAATCGTCCTCAAGCAAGCGTGAAAGTGAACTAAGTACCATTGGTTCGTCATCAACCAAAAGAATATGTGATTCTGGCATAGAAAAAAAGTTATCGATTAAAGAAATCCCATTAGGAGAAGTAGGCTATTTTAAATTGAGAACAAATCTCAAAAAGAAAAAGCAACTCAAAAATACAAACGGATTTCAAATTACACATTAACGGGCTTTGCACCAACAGAAACTTGTTTCTTAGGAAGTTGAATTGTAAAAACGGTTCCTTTACCCAATTCACTTTCAACAGAAATTGTCCCTTTATGTTGCTCAATAATTTTATAGACAATTGAAAGACCAAGCCCGGTTCCTTGACCAATCGGTTTGGTCGTAAAGAAGGGCTCGAAAATTTTCTTCATATTTTCAGCCGGAATTCCTTTTCCGTTATCTGCAACTTTAATAACAGCCACTTCTCTGCCTTCTTCATCTCGGTCGAAATAAGTTTTAAGAGTAATCACTCCTTTTTCATCCACGGCTTGAGCGGCATTGGTCACAAGATTCAAAAACACCTGATTTAATCGGGCGGGAAATGCATCGATAATCATGTTATCGCTATATTGCTTAACAATTTCAACCTTATACTTAATGACATTGTTCGCAATTTTGAGAGTCGATTCAAGACCTTGATTGAGATCGGTGGGTTTAAAGGCTGTTTCATCGAGCCGCGAAAAGTCTTTGAGTGACATGACAAGCTCTTGAATACGATCAACCCCGACAAGGGATTCGCTCAAAATATTTTGTGACTTTGCCACCATTTTATCGGAGCGGGCACTCATTTCCATTACTTCCATTAAGGTTGCTTCCAAATTTTGAAGTTCGCCTGTTGCGAGTTGATCTCGCATTGTGTTATAGCGATCAAGCAATTCAAAAATCTTTTGTTGTGTACGCTCAAGCACTTCAATATTATTACGCACAAACCCGAGCGGCGTATTGACTTCGTGTGCGATACCTGCCACCATTTGACCAAGGGAAGCCATTTTCTCGGATTGAATGAGCTGCGATTGTTGCTCTTGAATTTGCCGATTCGATTCCGCAAGTTGATTCGTCGATTCCGACAATTTTTTATAGCTCTCTTCAACCATCTGAATAGAATCTTCAAGCTGCTTTTTATTTTCTTCGAGCTGAACATTACGCTCCACAAGGGCTTGACCAATGACATTAAACGCTTCCCCGACTTGAGCCAATTCGTCTTCGGCTTCAAGTTCAACTTTTTCACGAGCACCGGCAACAAGCTTTTTCGAGATTTCTTCCAAGCTTTCCACCGTACGCATCACCGAGCGATAGAAACCCACAAGAAGATAAATTACCAAAAGCCACAAAATAGGAACGCCGACTTGCATCAAGGTTCTTTGAAACCGCAAAGCATTTATTCGAACCGTAATGAGATCGTCGAGTAAATTAAATTCAAGATCATAAAGGGTGTTAATTTTGGCAATCGCATCGCTCGCAGCCGCGTAATGACGATCGGGCATAAAGTTAGCAGTGCTATCAAGATCAGTAGATTTAATAGCTGCTGTGGTGTTCAAGAATACTTCTATGGCATTGATGGCATCTTGATACTCACGGTCAACGCGGTCTTTCACCTTCGGTGCATTTTTATTGATGTTTTCGAAGACATAAGCCTTTGCCATACCCGCCTTCATTTCCTCCGTAAGCGATCGAATAACCCCGGGCAAAACGAAAATAAGCTGAGCCCGTTTTTCAGCAGTTAATTCGTCGCCTAAAGCGATATCGATGCCAAGATCGCGTGCTGAGGCAATGTTTTTTAGAATGGCCGGAAGTTTAAGAAGTGTGGCATCCATAATGTAGTAGGAGTCAATGTCAGGGTCAAGAATAAGGTTTGAGACGTCGCCGACATAAGAAATAAGCTCCAAAGTTTTTTCAACCATTCGGGTATGCTCTTCATAGCTCTGATCTTTGTAGGAAGAAGTTGCCATTTTATTGACGGCCTTCCAACGCACTTTCAGTTGCTTCCATCGATCGCCAATTGCCAAATCTTCATTATAAATAAGGTCGATGGAATCCAAAACAGCTATCTCACGATCGATAGATTTTTGAAACTCATTAACCTTTTGGCGCGACTCCGTGCGGCCGCTTAAAAGAAGGTGCATGTGGGTTCGATGCTCCTGAACATAAACAAGAATATTCTTTAACGGGCGATTATAAATGTCCCCATAAATTTCTTTTTGACCGAAATCGATACTTTCGTTTCTGACCGAGGTGAGCAGCAAAATCATTATCAAGCTGGGTACATCCAGAAGAATACTGATAATGATAAACTTAGCGGGATATTTAAGCCTATTCATCAAATTGACGGCCGGAGCGAAGATTCCCTTTTCAGTTTTCTTTACAGAGGAAGCAGTAAGATCAATTTCCTTTTCAGCCATTGTCGATATAAGAATTTCGGTTAAACAAAAACGGGTGAGTAAAGCTCACCCGTTTGAGGTGATACATAAAGTTAGAAAGAAACGCCTGTTGTTACAACAACTTCAAGTCTGGATTTTGAACTTGCGCCATTGAAGCGTTTTGCATCATCAAGCCCTTGTAAATAGCGGCCTTCAAGACGGATGAAACCATTTTCAGCGGGGCGAAGATCAAATCCACCGGTGAAACCTGCAAGTTGAAGATTGCCTGAGCCGAGAACATTCTTTTCATCGTTGAAATACTCAACGCGCCCCATCACTCTGACAAGGTCGCTAAGGCCATAGCGTGCTTCTGCTAAGCCGGAGAGATAAGTGGCGGATTCGCCTGCCGTTGGTGTTTTGTTTTGCGTTGCAAAATCACCACCGACATTAAACTCCAAGTTACCGCTTGTCACACTAAAATAAAGATTGTGATAAGTACGGAAGTTTGCGCCTGCATTGACTTCACCGATGACATTGTCATAAACAACCTTAGCATTATCGCTCAGCTTATAAGTTAATTGAATTCCAAAAGCTTGTGCTCGCGGGCTTTCATTGCTGGGCTGATCACTTGCAAAGGTGCTAAAGCCGTTTAAAAGATTGAGTTGGCCGGTTAGTTTATTTGAGAATTCATAAGTAAAACGAACGCCTGCTTGACCGAAAGGCTCATAGAGTGTGGTTGTGGCAAGGGTGCTTAAAAAATTATCTTTCGGGAAAAAGCCTTCTGTTCCAACATGTGTTAGGAAGAAACCGGCATCAACCCAAAAGCCTTGTCCGAGACGAAATCCAGCATACGCTTCTTGAATATTGCCGCGATTCAATAAAGCGTCGGTGCTAATACCGCTCCAACCACGAACGACATCGCCATATTGGATGGTGGCTTTGGCACGAACTTTATCGGCTGCATACTCAAATGAAAGCATTGCAATATCTAAACCGAATTCTTCTCGGTTTGGTGCGATGAAGGAAAATTGACGAGGGTTGGCGCCTTTATCGTTATCCCAAGCATAATACGCCCCAACATAGCCACTCCACTTAATGGTTGGCTCAGCGGCCTTTGGTGCATCTTGACCGGAAACTGAAAAATTGGCGAGTAAAAGGGCAAGGGCAATGAGAAAGGTTCTTTGTAAAACCGTAAAAGTTTTCATGATAACTGTTGTTTGAATTAAAAAAAACTTGCCAAACTATGTTAGACAAGCGATTGTGTGTGCTTATGTAGAAAAGTGATGCAGATTCAAATTTAATCAAACTTTTATATCAATTACAATTTACCATAAGCCTTTAAATGAAGGTACTTTCATTTACTGCATGCTTTCATTTTCATTTTGAAAGAAATTTGAAATAAATAATCCCCTTTTCTCCCTAAATTGAAAATCATTTTGTAATTGAATCGATAGCAACAGTGATCTTGATTTCTGAGTTACAAAATGATTTTCAGAAGTTTACCAATAGGAAGTTTACCGATAGGAAATTTTGCACTAAATATTGATACAAAAGAACATGAATAACAACGGAACACACCGAGCGATTACAGGATCAATTGTTGCTTTGGTTACGCCATTTACACAAGAAGGAAAGCTTGATGAGGCGGCGCTTCGGCGTTTGGTGAATTTTCAGATTGAAGGGGGAACAGATATTATTATTCCTTGCGGAACGACGGGCGAATCGCCCTCGCTTGAAGCCGATGAACAGCGCAGGGTGATTGAAGTGGTTGTCAATGAAGCCAAAGGCCGTGTTCGCGTAATGGCCGGTGCCGGAAGCAACAGCACCCATCATGCGGTGGCCCTTTCGAAGGCGGCTGAAAAGGCCGGGGCGCAAGGCATTTTATCAGTTGGGCCGTATTACAACAAGCCAACGGCAGCAGGGTATATCAAGCATTTTTCTGAGGTGGCAGCGGCGGTTTCGCTTCCGATTATCGTCTATAATGTTCCGGGAAGAACGGGCGGAAATATTGCGGTCGATACGCTTCTCAAATTGGCAAACGAGGTACCGAATATTGTTTCAGTGAAAGAAGCTTCGGCCAATATGAATCAAATAATGGAGCTTTTGCGATCTCGCCCCGCTCATCTTTCAGTGCTGAGTGGCGATGACCCACTCACGCTTGCTATGATGGCTTTGGGCGCAGATGGGGTGATTTCCGTAGCGGCCAATGAAATTCCTGCCGTTGTGAAATCATTGGTCACCGCGATGCATCAAGGGAAATTGGATGAAGCCCGCGCGATTCACAACAAGTACTATGGTCTTTTCACGATGAATTTCTTGGAATCAAACCCGATTCCGGTAAAATATATCCTTTCTCGAATGGGCCTTTGCGAAGCCACTTATCGCGCCCCGATTGTCCCGGGCGAGCCTGCAACACTGCAGAAATTGGATGCGGAAATCGAAAAGCTTGGTCTTCTGAAACAGTTTGCGGCTGTTTAAAGAGCACGTCAAAGGATAGCCGATGTTAGCCAAACGATTGATTCCTTGCTTGGATGTGAAAGGCGGTAGGGTTGTTAAAGGGGTTAATTTTGAAAACCCTGCCGATGCGGGGTCGCTTTTGGAACAGGCACGTTTTTACAATGAAGCCTTAGCCGATGAATTGGTGTTTCTCGATATTTCCGCATCCATTGAACTCCGTCGCACTACACTTGAAGAAGTGCGAAAAGTATCGGAAGAAGTCTTCATACCGCTTACAGTGGGCGGCGGAATCAATTCACTTGAAACCGCTCGCGAAGCGTTTCTTCACGGCGCAGATAAAATCTCACTCAATACCGCCGCCGTTCAGCAGCCAGATCTCATCAATACCCTTGCCGAAATTTATGGCTCACAGGCGATTGTTGTGGCGATTGATATCAAGCGAACGGGAGTAGATACTTGGGAAGTTTTTACGCATAGCGGCAAACAAGCCACGGGAAAAGAAGCCTTGCAATGGGCTCAAGAGGTGGCCGAGCGGGGCGCGGGAGAAATTCTTCTTACAAGTATGGACCGCGATGGAACCAAAGCCGGTTATGACCTCGAAGGACTTAAACGCATTTCAACCGCTGTTTCCATACCGGTTATTGCCTCGGGTGGTGCCGGAAATCTTAAACATTTGGAAGAAGCCTTTACTTTAGGTGCTGCCGATGCCGCACTTGCCGCGTCGATTTTTCATTACCGAGAATACACCATTGATGAAGCAAAAAATTATTTGGCTTCGAAAGGAATTGAGGTTCGGCGTTAGCTCATTGACCAAGTTTATTTTTCCAACCAACACATCATTTCAAACCATCTTATGAAACCAACACGGCGGTTTTATTACTCGCTTTTGCTTACTACGCTTATGCTTGTAGCCGCTTGCACAACCGTGGCCGTAACAGGCCGAAGGCAAGTGAATTTGATTCCCTCATCCACAATGCTTTCGATGAGCAGCGGTGAATACCGCAATTTTTTAAGCCAAGCCAAACTCAGCACCAACCGCGAGCAAACAGAAATGGTGAAGCGATGCGGGGCGCGTATTCAAGCACAGGTTGAAGCCTACTTCCGAGAAAATGGAATGGCAGATCGCTTAAACGATTTTGCGTGGGAGTTTAATTTGGTCGATAGCCCCGAAGTGAACGCGTGGTGTATGCCGGGCGGGAAGGTTGTGTTTTACACCGGTATTCTTCCTATCACAAAAGATGAAGAGGGGCTTGCGGTAGTGATGGGTCATGAAATCGCGCACGCGATTGCCGAGCACGGCAGCGAGCGTATGTCGCAAGGCTTGCTTACCAACTTGGGTGGAATGGCGATTGCGCAAGCGCTGAAAGATAAGCCACAGCAAACGCAGCAGCTTTTTATGGCAGCCTTCGGGCTTGGGGCACAATTTGGCCTATTGCTTCCTTTTAGCCGATTGCATGAATCTGAAGCGGATAAATTGGGGCTCATTTTTATGGCAAAAGCAGGTTACAACCCTGAATCCGCGGTTGCCTTTTGGGAACGAATGCGGGAGATGAAAGGCGGGCAAGCGCCACCGGAGTTTATGAGCACGCATCCCTCAGATGAAACGCGCATCCGAGATCTCAAAGCCCAAATGCCTGAAGCATTGAGGGTGTATAAGCCGCGACAATAAGTCAAGATCATAAGCACTGTGAAACACATTCTTGTTATTTACAACGCGGTGCCTGACCGCAGCAGCCTTTCGCGCGATTTGAAATCGGAGATGGGGCTAATGGAAGTCGCGGCCGGTATCGTGGGAAGTTTAGAGCCGCAATTTCATGTTTCAAGTATTCCCTTCATCGGCGATATTGTTCTTTTGATGGAACAGCTTCGCGACCTCAAGCCTGATGCCGTATTTAACCTTTTTGAAGGCACCTACGGCATTTCGCAAAGCGAAGTTTTGGTGCCGGTGGCACTTGAGATTATGCGGATTCCTTATACTGGTTCAAGACCAAAAACCTTAGAACTCTGCGTTAATAAAGCCCGAACGAAGGAAGTTTTACTCCGACGCAATGTTCCCACGCCGCGATTTGATTTGTTTTTGATTGGAGAGAATATTCACACCTCATTGCAGTTTCCTTTAATGGTGAAGCCGGCACATGAAGATGCAAGCATTGGAATTGCCAATGAATCGGTGGTGGAGTCAGAGGAGCAATTAAAAGCGCGAGTGGCATTTATTTGGAATCAGCATAAACAGGCAGCAATTGCCGAAGAATTTATCGATGGTCGGGAGTTCAATGTCTCGATCTGCGGCGACCCCGATTTCGAGCACGACTTTGCTCATCCCTCACAGCCGCGCGTGCTGCCCATTTCTGAAATTAAGTTTGATTCAATGCCCACAGGGCTTCGCCGCATTGTGAGCTATAAAGCCAAGTGGGATGAAGCGAGTGTAGAATATCAATCGACTGTTCCTCAGTGCCCGGCATCATTGGATTCAAAATTAGAGGGTGAGATAAAACTTTTGGCGATGCGTACTTTCGAGGCTGTGGGATGTAGGGATTACGCGCGGGTGGATTTCAGGCTTTCGCGCGAAGGCAAGCCGTATGTGATTGATGTGAACCCAAACCCGGATATTTCTCCGGATGCGGGTCTTGCGCGGGCATTCAAGGTTTCGGGGAAATCGTATGACGAGATGATTCGCTTTATCGCGGGGCTCGCGCTTAACCGCAAGGCCTTGCCGGGAAGTGTGTTTTGAGGAGAGTTAATTCGAGGATACAGAATAATTTATCAACACTTGAAGGTCTTCTTTCTTTATTGAGGGATACTCTTTGAGAATTTCATCAACACTCATCCCTGAAGAAAGGCAATCCAAGATTACAGAAACCATAATGCTGGTGCCTTTTATGACAACCGCACCTTGACAAATGGTTGGATTTGAGGAGACACGTTCTTTCCAATTCATTTCACTAAACTCCTATCTGTTTTCATCTTTTGATATTGAAAGTTCGTCATTATTCCAACGACTTCCTAAAGCGCATAAAACTTGCAGCGAAAATCACCACCGTGCAAATGAGCATTGCAAGAATACTATCCCACAATTCAACGAGTCCGTTGCCTTTCAGAAAAATCCCGCGCACGATGACGATAAAATATCGAAGCGGAATAAAGTAAGTAATCGGCTGAACCCACTCCGGCATTGAACTAATCGGAAAGGCATAGCCCGAAAGGAATAGCATTGGCGGCAGAATAAAAAAGGCGGTCGTGAATGCGGCTTGCTGCTGCGTGCGTGAGATTGTGGAAACGAAAAGACCAATTCCGAGAATCATTGAAATAAACACAAGCGAAAGCACAGCAAAGAGCAATTCATTGCCGCGCATTTTTACCTCAAACACCACAGCGGAGAGAATCAGCAGGTTTATCATTGTGATGGATGCTGTGACCATAAATGGCGCAAGTTTTCCGATAATGAGTTGAAGTGGCGTTATAGGACTGACGATTAATCCCTCAAGCGTGCCGGTTTCGCGCTCTTTGACAATCGAACTTGATGCCGCAATGACCGTGGTCAGCAAAAGAATGAGCGCTAAAATGGAAGGCACAAAGAAATTGCGACTCTTGAGATCGGGGTTGTACCACACCCGCGGCTCAAGCGTGGCGTTTCCCGCCGTAGGAACACCAACCGCGCCACTCCTTTCTTGCATGCTAACCTGTATGCTTTGCCCATACGCACCGATAATTGCCGAGACATAATTGGAAGCGATTTGTGCCGTGTTTCCGCTTGAGGCATCAAAGGCGCATTGAAGTGTTGGCGCGTTGTTTTGGGTTAATCGCTTTGCGAAATCGGGCGGAATAATGATGACCACAGAGGCTGTTCCATCTAACAATACTTTTTCAACTTCGTTATCCTTCGTGAGGAATGAAACAAGCTTAAAATACCCCGAGGCATTAAAGCGAGAGATGAGCGCGCGCGATTCCGTGCTTTGGTCGAAGTCAAGCACCGAAAGCGTGATGTTTTCAACATCAAAATTGAACGCAAAGCCAAAGACAATAAACTGTGTTAATGGCGCAATCAGTGTAAGTGCTCGTAATTGAAAGGAGCTTTTGATTTCAAGAAACTGCTTGAGCATTAATGCGCGAATGGCTTTCATATCCCTTTCACTGATTACATTAAAATGATTTTTTGAGTCTAAGGCTTGCTACGGTAGAAGTGAGCACCGCAAAAATGGCCAATGCCGCAAAAGAGCTAATGTATGTGGATATTGGGGCTTCTTTGAGCAAGATCGCTCGCAGAATATTGAGCAAATATTTTGCGGGAACAACGGTGGTGACGGCTTGCAAGATGGTGGGCATATTTTCGATTGGGATTAAGAATCCTGAAAGCAACTGTGTGGGCAAGAGTGTGGTAAACACGCCAATAAAAAATGCAGCCTCTTGCGATTCAGCAATGGTTGAAATGAATAGCCCCATTGCAAGTCCGCCAAAGATGAAGAGTAGTAAAGAGAGTGTGAGCATCACAAGATTTCCGCTAAGCGGAACGTCAAACACAATCCATCCGGTAACCACAACAAACGCCGCAAGCCCACACCCGATAAAGAAGTATGGGATTATTTTACCCAGTATAAATTCGCGGCTTTGAACCGGCGAGACCATTATTTGCTCAATGGTGCCCAATTCTTTTTCACGGACAATGGAAAGCGCGGTTGAAAGAACGGTAGAGACTATGAGCACAAACCCCATCAACCCGGGGATGAGATATTTAGAACTTTTGAGTTCGGGGTTAAACCAATAGCGCGGGCGGTAATCGATTACTGTGGGCGAGTTTTGGCCATATCGCGCAAGCTGCTCAAGCTGAACCGAGGAAGAAAAGGATTGAACAAACTGTGCAGCATACCCTAAGGCACCACTTGCGGTGTTGGCATTGTCGCCACTTACGAGGGCCTGAACTGCGATCGTTTCCCCCGCATCAAGCCGAGCAGAAAATCGTGGAGGAATGATGATGACCATATTTGCGCGAGCGGTTTCAAGAAGATTACCTGCTTCAACTTCATTGGAAAATTCCCCATTTCTCCCGCCTGCGGAAATAAAATGTGGGTCGTTCAAAAAGGCTTGTTTTAATGCGCGAGAGCGGGGCGATTGATCGAAGTCGACAAACGCAATTTGAATGCCCGTGATATCAAGTGAGATCGCGAAGCCGAAGACAAACATCATAAAAACGGGTACGAAGATGAGCAATCCAAGCGAGCGTTTATCGCGCCTGATTTGGTAAAACTCTTTGCGCGCGATGGCGTAGATTCTATTCCACATTCAGTTGTTATATTAATGATATCGTAAAAGTCAACCAGACCTATTCGCATGACACAAGTCGAAAAAAAGGAGTTAATATCGGCATTAAAAGAAGTTTTAATTGAGAATAAACCTCTCTTAAAAGAACTTCTAAAGGAAATCATTGACGAAAATCATCGTCATATAAGTGAATCGCGAGATGAAAAAGTGAATCGTTTGATTCAAGAACATTTGGTGCGTTACGAAGAAGTTTGGAAAGCGTTAGCCTGATGGAATATCTCATTAAAAACGATATTATCGCGATTAATCAATTGATGATTGAGAAATTCGGTGGTAACTATGTTCCTCCTGAAAATCTGCTTAAACCTGCAGCATTAGATTATTTGATTGAAATTGTTAATGCTGAAGTTTTCGGAACACGCCTTTACCCTGAAATTCACCACATTGCCGGTGTATATTTTTTCAACATTATTGATGGTCACATTTTTCAAGACGGAAACAAACGAACCGGTTTAGAAGCTTCTTTACTTTTTTTGAAGCTGAATGATTACGAACTTCATGCTTCGAATCAAGAGTTGATTGATTTTGCGACTGATGTCGGTTCAGGTAAAGAAACCCTTGAGACTGTTCAGGCGTGGATAAAATCCCGTCTTGTCAAATCTTCTAATTGATTTCTTTATTTTTACTCCCCTCTCGTCTTGTTTCATTTTCAATCAAATGAATAAATACATCTTCGAGTGTTGGTGATATCGGTTCTATTCGACTCCACGCCACGCCTGCTTTTGCCAACGCCGTTGCTGCAAATGATTTCCCTTCCGCCACGGAATTGACACTCAAGTGAATAAAATTTCCAAAAAGCGATGAGGAATGAACCCACGGCTCTTTTGAGAGTATTGCAATCGATTCCGCCGGTGCACTTGTTTCAAGTTCAAGAATTGGGTTTTGAATCACATTTCTTTTCAATTGAGAGGGAGAACCTTCAGCAATGAGTTTCCCGTAATAGATGAATCCGATTTTTGTACAGTACTCTGCTTCATCCAAGAAATGCGTGGTTACAAAAACCGTCATTCCACTGTCTGCAAGGCGATTGATAAGTTCCCAGAATCGCCGACGGCTGATGGGGTCAACGCCGCCGGTGGGTTCATCCAAAAACACAATTTTTGGGTTGTGTAAAATGGCGGCTGCAAGCGCAAGGCGTTGCCGCATTCCGCCCGGAAGTTCGCGCGGGAAGCGTTTCAAAAGTCCTTCAAGCCCGGCCGATTCAATCACTATTTTTTTTCTTTCCTTGTGAAATGATTCTTCAAGCGAATAAATGCCGCCAAAAAAATCAAGATTTTGTTCTACGCTAAGATGTTCATAGAGCGAAAATCGCTGCGCCATATACCCAATGCTTTGCCGCACTTTTTCGGGTTCGCTAACAATATCAACCCCGCCCACAAACCCTTTTCCGCCGGAGGGCGAAAGCAGCCCGCAGAGGATTCGAATTAAGGTGGATTTGCCCGAGCCATTTGGACCTAAGAACCCATAAATGCTTCCTGCCTCAACACTTAAAGTCACATGATCGACTGCTGTAAATTTCCCAAAAGTTTTCGTGAGCAATTCTGTATCGATGGCATTCATTGTTCGCTCTCCTTTCTTTCCGCACCCTTTGCTTCAGCGTTCATTTTTTCAGAGACTTTGACAAGTTGAATAAAGATGTGTTCCAAACTGCTTTTCTTTTTTCGACAGTGTTCGGGCGCGATTCCCACTGCCGCAAATGTTTCTTGAATCAATTGAAGAGCGTCTTGTTCGCTTAGCGTGTGAAAGATGAATTCTATTCGCTCACCAAACACCACGCTATCGGAAAGGGCTGCTTGAAACCTTGGAACGGTTTTCAGTTTCTCGGATGTGGCTCTTGGGTTTTGGAGAATGACTTCAAAAGTGGTTTCTCCATACTTTTCCTGAAGTTCAGTAGCCGTTCCTGAGGCGATTAATTCACCTTGATTCAACATTGAGATGCGGCTGCATCGCTCGGCCTCGTCGAGATACGGTGTTGAGACGAGAATCGTGACGCCGCTTTTCAGAAGATTTGAAAGCAATGCCCAAAAATCTCGGCGGGTTACCGGGTCAACGCCGGTGGTGGGTTCATCCAAGAAAATGATTTCAGGCGTGTGAATTAAGGTGCAGGCAAGAGCGAGCTTCTGCTTCATTCCACCTGAGAGTGCGCCGGCAAGCCGCTCGCGAAAGTGCAAAAGTCGTGTGAATTCGAGAAGTGAATCTCTGCGCTCTCGATAGTTTTTCACTTGATGGATTTCGGCGAAGAATGCGATGTTTTCGTCGATGGAAAGATCTTGATAAAGCGAAAACCGTTGTGAGAGATATCCAATTTTTGATTTGAGTTCTTCTGAACCTGAATCCACTCCAAGAACGGTGAGTTTGCCGTTATCGGGTTTTTGAATTCCGCAGAGCATCCGAATGAGGGTTGTTTTTCCTGCGCCGTCAGGCCCAAGCAAGGCGTGCATCTCTCCTTTTTTTACAGAGAGTGAGATCGCTTTCAGAGCGGTGATTGCCCCAAACGATTTCGTAACGGAATTTATTTCAATCGCATTTACCATCGCTCACGATTCTGCCTTTACTTGATGTGAAGCGTTGCTTCGGCTGTAAGACCGGCTTTCAGGTCTCCGGAGAGATTCTCTGCTTCGAGCCATATTTCAAACACCTGCCGAACACGATCTTCTTTGGTTTGCACATTTTTTGGAGTGAATTCCGCTTTTGGTGAAATGTAGCTCACCCGCGCCGTGTAGGTTTTTCCATCGTCTGCATCGGTTTTAAGTGTGGCTGAATCGCCTAAGTGAATTCGTGGCAAATCGGGTTCAGGGACGAATATTTTCAGTTTTATCTTTTTTGTTTCAGCAATGCGAAAGAGTGTTGCGGATTGAAGTGCCACTTCGCCTTGCTCGATACTTTTCGCTGTAATGACGCCCGAGAGCGGGGCACGAACGATACAGTCGGAGACTTTCTTTTCTGCCGCTTGCCACATCGCTTCTGCTTGTTCTAACCGTGCTTTTGCGGCTTCAAGCTCTTCGAGTCGTGCGCCGTTTCGAACTTTTTCAAAATTGGCTTTTGCGCTGCTAAACTGAGTCGAGGCCGATTCGACGCGCGCTTTCGCATCGGTATAGATTTTTTCGGAGACGCCGCCTGTGCGGTAAAGCGGTTCAAGTCGCTGAAAATCGGATGTGGCATTTTGCAGTGTAACGGAAGCATTTTGTAAAGATTCCTTTGCAATCTCAAAGTCTTCGGCTCTTGCACCGCGGCGAAGCAATCGGTATTGGGCAGAAGCAAGGTCGAACCCTGCTTTCGCTTGCGCCGCTTGAAAACGGTAATCGGTGTCATCGATAAAAAGAAGTGTATCACCGTGCGATACGATTTTCCCTTCTTCGGCAAGTACCGAGCGCACTTGTCCTGAAACCAACGCACTCACGCGCACTTCGGTGGATTCTATAATTCCCGTTGCTTCAACGACATCGCTTTTTTGTTTCCCACACGACATCATGAGCAGCATTATCGCGATTGCACTTGTTCCAATTCGATTCCGAAACGAGCTATTGAAGAATATGCTATAATGGCGAAACCACTTGTTGCCAAAGTGTGCACCGATTTTGTAACGATTCGGGTTCATTAATTTTATCAATTAATTGGTAAATTTAGCCTTCGTCATCTAACTTTCTCTGTTTTCAATTTTAACAAATTTTATTTCTATTCATCCAATTTTGTTTTTTCCTTCTGAGTTATTGTGAGACCGTTTTTTTCAACATTAAATTTTCAATCTTTCAAAAAAATCACTCTAAAACCACACTATAATGTTTTTTTCAAGCCCTTTTTCTAACCCTGCTTTCCTAAATCAAGTTTTTTTAGGGCTATGCTACTTTTCTCATTTATTATTTGACTGAATTTCTATCAAAAATTCGAATAGTGTGTTCAAACGATTAATTTATTTTTTTTTCCTTCTTTCGATTGTTCCTCCCTTTTATTCATGTGCGGGGGCTCGTCTATCCAGTCACTTCGTTTCGAGTGAAAATCCATTTGGAAAATCTGATTCTTTAGAACATCATGCGGTGAAACGCGAACTTCGCGGGGTTTGGATTGCCACGGCATTCGGCATCGATTGGCCAAAAACGACTAACAGCGCACTTCAACGCGCCTCGCTCGATTCTCTTTTTCGAGAAATCAAGCGAAAGAAATTCAATGCCGTTTTCTTTCAAGTTCGTGTTCGTGCCGATGTCCTCTACCCCAATCGCTTTGAGCCAATTCATGAATATCTTACAGGCACTTTTGGTAAAGAACCCGACTACGACCCAGTGGCCTTTGCGATTGACTGCGCCAAAAGACACGGGCTTCAATTTCATGCGTGGTTTAATACGCTTATCGTTCGCGGGAAAAATTTTTCGAAAGTCTCACAAGGCGTGCCCTATATCTGGCAAACGCATCCGGAGTGGATTGACCCGCGAGCGTCGAAGAATCCCGACTGGCGCGATGTGTGGCTGAACCCCACACTTCCCGAAGTGCAAGCATATCTGAAAACGCTCATCGCCGATTTCGCCCACCGCTATTCGCCCGATGGCATTCAATTGGATGACTACCTTCGCTACCCTTCCAAAGATTTTCCTGATTCGCTCGCCTTTGCCACACAAAACCCCGCGAAACTGCCGCTGCCCGATTTCAGACGCGACATCATCAATCGAATCGTTGCTGAAATTGCGGATACACTTGTGAAGATAAAACCTCATCTTCAATTCGGTGTGACACCGATTGGCGTTTATCGCCGCGTGGATTCAGAGCCGGCTATGGAAAGCAAAACCGAAGTGTATCAAGATTCGAGGGAGTGGACGAAGCGCCGCTACTGCGATTACCTTGCGCCACAGATTTATTTTCATCTTGGCCCTACAACCAAAGCCGAACGCGAAAAGAAACAGTTCAATCCGGCATTTGAAAAGCTGGTGAACGATTGGGCGGAAAATAAAAATTACCGTCATTTGTATGTTGGGCTTGGCACTTATAAGCCAGCCGTGAAAGCCGAGTGGCGTGCGCAAGTGAATGTCGTTCGGAATTCGGGTGCAGAGGGATTTATCTTTTACCCGTATTCAAGCATTGCAGAACTCGATTCACTTTTTGATTCGGAAGCCTTACCGCCGTCAATGCCGTGGAAATCAGACACCATTCCGCCTACACCAATTGTAATTAGCATCATGAAACAGGATTCCCTTGTGGTGGTTTCGCTTCAAATTTCAAACGCAGAAGAAGCCAAAATTCGCGGGGTGAATTTATACCACATCACGCCTGTTGGGCTTGATTCCGGTGAGATGAATCGTGACGATGCACAGCGACCGAGAGAGCGACTTTTGCTCTCACTCTTGCCACTTCAAAACGGGATGATTCGGGTTCGAGGGTTGCAAAGCGGGGAATCTCTGCGGATTCGGGTGATGGATTGGTATGGCAATGAAAGTAAAGGGAGTGAAATCCTTGTTGTGCCGTAACGAAATGCACGACTGCTTTCTTCACGAAGGAAAGCTTTCAAGTGTGATAGACACATTTTCTGAATCAGTATAATAGTTCAGTTTTTCTATACCAATGATATGCCCTTCTTTATCCTTCATCAAGATTGTATCATCATCGGTTTCATCGCAAGAATATTCTACAGCGGGATCACCAAACCAAACGGTGAGCGTGTTCCCTTCTTTGTCATGAATCACTTTGAGCTTTTTCATAAATAATATTTGTCTTTCCATAAATTCTTGTAGAACTACTTGACAAACTTATATCCCTTTGTCGGTACTTTCAGGAAATGATTGGGTTCGGCAGGCGTGACTTCAAATTTCTTTCGAAGTGCGAGCACATAGTTATCGACCGTTCGCGTATCCGGAAAAACATGATAGCCCCACACTTCGCCCAAAAGATCTTCTCGAGTGACTACTTTTCCTTCATTCAAAATAAAGTGCCTTAGCACCTCAAATTCCTTAACGGAAAGGCGAATGGGTTTTCCATTTTCGAGCACTTCTTCTTTATCAAAATCAACTTCAAACTTTGAAAACTGAAAGCGCTTTGCAGCAGCGGGAATCGGTTTCTTTTGCGGTTCGGTTCTGCGCAAAACGGCTTTCAATCGGGCGGCGAGTTCGCGCATGCTGAATGGTTTCGCCACGAAATCATCGGCTCCGATTTCAAGCCCTACCACACGGTCGGTTTCCTCGGCTCGGCTGGTGAGCATAATGATGGGCGTATCGATGCCGTTGAGCCGAAGGTCGCGGCAAATTTCGGTGCCATTTTTTCCGGGAAGCATTAAATCGAGCAGGATGGCGTCGTGCTTATTTTGAAGGGCTGTGGCATAGCCTTTGGTACCATCGGCGATGTGCGTAACTGCAAAACCTTCGGCTTCAAGCCCTGCTTTGATTCCTAAGGCAAGCGCGGCGTCATCTTCGATGGAGAGAATTTTTTTCATGTGGTTCAGCGGTTTTGGGAAATTAGAATTTTCGCACATGAATTGCGAATTGAATGAGCGAAATCTTAGAACTTCCGCACACCAGAGATTTCCCAACTTTCTTCAAACCGCTTTGCTCCGTTCGAAATGACAGAAAAATGAAATGGGAAACGAGGTGGTTAAGCCTGCCGAAACCACCGAACTTTGGATGTTGTCATTCCGACAAGCGAAGCGCGTTCGGAATCAGTAAGCCTATTATTTGCAATTGTCATTTCGAACGCAGCGAGAAATCTCAGACTTTCCACTCACACCAATCATAGGCATGTCATACCGACTTGTTCGGTATCCGACATGCCCAACATTAGCGAGGTGGCCACGGCCTGTCGAAACCACAGAGTTTTGGATGTTGTCATTCCGACAAGCGAAGCGCGTTCGGAATCCCGCACGCCACAAAACCCCGTCTGAATCAGGATATTCAGGATTCAAGGATGAATAGGATTAATCCACCAAAACGTGGTTGTTGAGCCTATCGAAACCACCGTGTTTTGCGCCACTGACATACACGCTGTCATTCCAGCTTGTCCGGAAACTGAGAAGCCCAACATTGCGATGGTTGAGCTTGTCGAAACCGCCGTACGAAGCTACGGTTTCACGCAAAGCCGCAAAGGCGCAGAAAACCGCTGTGGACTTTGAGGCATTCTCCGTGACCTTTGTGTTTCGAAATAAAAAAACGCCGTCATTCCGGTGTTTAAGGATGTTCGTCAAGCACGCAGGGGAATCTGTGAGCCTTTCATTGGAAAATCTTTATCAAGAAAATGAAAACAATGCTATAGATTTTTCAGAAAAGTAATGTAAATTTTAAAGTGAGTTAAAAAAAACCAACTCAACCCAAGCAAATGTACACCGACCTCATGACGATCATCTTGTGTGAATTCTTCATTATTGCGTTATGTATTCCACTGTATTTTGGGAAAATCCCGATGAATTACCTGTATGGGGTAAGATTTGAAGAATCTTTTATATCGGAGGAAAATTGGTATCAAATAAACCGTTATGGGGCTGAGGTAATGATGCGGTTCATTGTGCCTGTAATAATAATAAGTAGTGCGTGTTTGTTTTTAGAGATAAGAAATAAAATTAACCAAGCGTTTGTGATAATCGGAATTGTTGTATTGATGGTAACAGCATTATTAAGTGCAGCGTGGTTTACAAAAAAGTATGCAAAGTCATTGGATAAAAAATAAAAGAGTAGATAGAAATATTCGAAATTCCAATGAGGCTCAAGCCGTGAGGCTGAAAAAGAAATCGGAACGCAAACGTCCGACGCATAGTGCAAAGAAGGCATAAACGTTCATTGTTCTAAACAACATAAAAATAAAAAAAAACCGCCGAGTTGTGGCGGTGTTTTATTAAAGCAGCTATTGAATTTACACCTTATACCCCCTGTTTGAAATTGCAAAACAGAGAAGACACTGATAATTCACTTATTTCATAAAGAAAAAAAAATATTGTCTTGCTTAAATATTAAGGGCTTCCTTTAATTAAGATTTCAATGAATTGATCAATATTCTCTTTTTCATCCTCAAAATATGAAGAAAAGACTATCTCTGATAATGTTGTTCGCGGTTGGTTTATTTTTTTCTGCGGGTTGTAATTCGTTTTATACTTCTAACAAAAATGTGCCCGAAACAATACAAGTAAACAAAGAAGACTCAGTAAATGTCATTGTTTCAAAAAATGAAGTCCTCCCATTGTATAGAGAATCGATAAATCTTAATGTTTATTCAGGTGCAACAACCAATGATTATGGCATAGGTTTTGGTGCAAGAGCCAATTATTTCTCACCATTCCGTGTCACATTTGGATTTTCATATACATTGTTTATCAATGCCTATGCTCTCTTAACCGCAAATTCTATCAGTCAACCTTCTATTGAACTCGGTTATGCAATTCCCAGTGCACCCTTTGTTGTAAGGCCTTATATGATGGTAGGTAGTTCAAGAATTAATTTAGAAGTACTACTATTCAATCTAAACGAGCACCCCGATAGATTTCAATCGTATCGAACATTGACGCCGGGTATTGAATTGATAGTGCCTATTTTCGATAGTGAAGGACAATTCTCATTCGATATTCGCTACAATTACATCCCAGAATTACCAACATTTAGGGCTTTCATTTTTTTGTTTAATGTTGGCGTAAGTCTTTAATAAAAGAAATTCGGCATGTAAGATTTCAAAAGCGATTAGTAGCGAAAGGAAGTCGAGAGATAAGAAATAAAGAAATTGCCGTGTCCTTACGTTCTTGCTTTGCGACCTTTGTGTTTGCAATTCCAAAACACGGAGCCCGCGGAGAAAGTCCACAAAGAGCACAATGGATTACTGCGCCTTCGCGCCTTTGCGAGAAACCGTGGTTTCAAGAGGATCGCCCACCCCGAATGAAAGGCTTACAGATTCCCGACGCGTCACTTCGTGACTTGCGGGAATGACATGCTGAAGGTGAGTGGTTCACGATACGGTGGTTTCGACAAGCCGTGGCCACCTTATTGTTGGGCTTGGGGAGAATCGGAGATTTCTCGCTGCGCTCGAAATGACAATTGCAAATGATAGGCTTACAGATTCCGGTCAAGTCGGAATAACAGAATGAAGGGGGTCATTTCGACAGGCTCAATGACCCCCTTCACAATACGGCGGTTTCGACACTTCGGCAGGCTCAGTGCGGCACAGGCTAAACCACCGCGAGTGTAAGGCTCTCAGATTCCGAACAAGTCGGAATGACATAAAGGATATGATTCACTCAACACTGATAACTCAACACTGATAACTCATAATTGAATACTCATCTCCCTACGGCTTCGGCAACACGGAAACTTTGATATGTGAAGCTGCCTTGGTATTTCTGAAAATTCGCTGTGAGGCTTTTTGAAAATCGGAATCATTGCAGCGGTATATATCCACAAACTTTTGCGGGTTACGGTCCACAAGCGGAAACATTGAGTGTTGCACTTGAATCATGATTTTGTGCCCCTTCTTAAAAGTATGCACCACATCCATTAGCGGAAGGGCAATGGTTTCTTGCTTATTGGGTGTCATTGCTTCAGGCCTTTCAAAACTTTTGCGATAGCGGCCACGCATCACTTCCCACCGAACGAGCATTTGATAGCCGCCAAGCCTGACGGGTGCAGGAAAGGCTCTTCGGGCGGAGGGTTTGCCGCTGAATTCATCGCGCGCGGAGTCGGGGAAAACATCAATCAGCTTCACAACATAATCGGCATCGGTACCCGTAGTCGAAACAAAGAGATTGGCGAGCACTTTTCCGGTAAGCGTGATATCCTCTTGAAGTTCATCGGTTTCATAGACGAAGACATCAGGCCGGCGCGAGGCAAAGCGTTGATCTTCAATCATATACTCAATGCTGCGGTCGATGCGGGTTTCGGCGGTGTAAGGCACGGGGCGCATCGGGTCGGCAAGCACTTCATCGAACCCGCTTTTGTCTTTTGGCGGTTCAAATGAAAGTTTCCCGTTTGCGTGAAAATAAAGGTTCCTTTCAACGGCATTTTTCGGCTGCCACACTTCAAACTTCCGCCATTCGCCTGCACCAACATCAAAAAGCAACGCATCGGGCATATTGTGTTCTGCCCCGCCTTTAAGGTGATGATTGAAGAATAATTTCTCGACGGATTCTCGGTAGAAAACCCCTGTTTTTGAAGCAAAGGGCACATAGCCTAACCTGTCGCCATCAACGCGAGACCACGCCCCGTGCGACCACGGCCCCATCACCAACATATTTTTCGCGCTTGGGTTATTTCGTTCAATGGCATCATAGACTTTCAGCGGCCCATAAAGGTCTTCGGCATCGAACCACCCGCCAACGGTCATCACGGCAGGCGTGACATTTTTCAAATGCGGTAAAATGGTACGCGCTTTCCAAAAGTCGTCGTAATTCGGATGTGCAACCATTTGATTCCAAAACGCAATGCTGTCTTTATAGTAAAGTGAATTAAAATTTTTGAGTGCGCCCGTTTTCAAATAAAAGGAATAGGCATCGGGCGTTGGAAATTGAAATCCCGTATTGCCAATGGTGGTGGGCTTTGGTCGGGCACGGCCAAAAGAGTACATAAATGAAAATGCATCCATCAAAAAGAAGGCGCCATTGTGGTGAAAGTCGTCGCCAATCCACCAATCGGTAACCGGTGCTTGCGGCGAGACAGCCTTCAAGGCCGGATGAGCGTCGGGGATGGATGCAGAGGCGTAAAAGCCCGGGTAGGAAATTCCCCAAATCCCCACGCGTTTATTGGTGTATGAAATATTGTTGATAAGCCACTCAATGGAATCGTAAGTATCGCTCGATTCATCAATGTCTTTGGTGGAATTGCCTGCAATATTGGGGCGAACATCCACAAATTCCCCTTCCGACATCCACCGACCGCGAACATCCTGAAACACATAAATGTAGCCTTCGCGCAAAAGCTCGGTTGGGCGAAGGGATGTTGGGTAATTGGCTTCTCCGTAAGGCGCACAGCTATACGGGGTGCGGCTCATGATGATGGGGTATGTTTTGGCGGAGTCGCGCGGGAGATAAATGGCGGTGAATAGCCGTGCGCCGTCGCGCATTGGAATCATGACTTCGCGCTTGAAGTAATTTTGCCGAATGAACAGGGAATCGGCATTTTGAGCAAAAAGAGATGAGATGCTTAAAAGAAAAAGGAGAACAAAACGTGCAATAAGTTTCATAATCAAGCAGAATAAATTTTGTTTATACAATAAACGAAAAAGCGGATTAGTGCAAACTATTCAATAGTGAAAATTAGCTGTACTTAAATTGAACAGGCTAAGAGGTGGAAGGTTAGAACCAAAATCGGGAAAAAATGTGAAATTAATTATGCTTTTCATGCCTTCGCACGCTGATTCTTGCTTTATTAAATCACAATGTATAGTAAGGGTAAACTTAAAGAGCGAATTCGCATGCGAAATTTCCCCCTTTTCAAAAGTGATTAATATAGGTTTTTTGCTCTTTACTTTCGCCGATTTAATGGAATAAAATTTCGCTTATCTCTGTTTTTTTTCACTCATAAATTAGGGGCATTGAAATCGCTAAAAATCCATAATGTATTAATTTAATAGGGGTTATTCAATTCTTTCAAAGAATATCAATCGACTGTTTTACACAAATTTCAAAGATGAAATAATTGAATAAATTAAAGTATATCTGTATGTCCAAGAACACTTAAAATTGTTGATAATAAAACAAAAAAAGTATAATTTTGTAATGTTTCCTTGTAGGTTTTTAATTCAACATATCCACATATACATATGAATTACGCACGCATTCTTATCATCGCAGTCTTTACAATCGTTTTCTCTAGTTGCAAAAGCGATAACAACCCAACCGATAGCGGCGGAACAGGTGGGCAATCAAGTAGCTTCACGCTAAACGGAACAACCTATACCACCACAAGTGTAACACCTTTGGCAAACAATGTTACCTCCACAATCGATGGAGAAACATTTCGCTTAAACAGTTTTGTGCCCGATGCCTTCGGTGTCTATGTTGCCACCGAAACTACAACCGTTTGCGGGATAAGCGGAACTTCAGGAGGAACTTCTGTCGGAATTCTCTTGGGTTTTTCAGGACAAACCACAGGCACTTATCAAATGGTGGAGGACGGAAGTTCGGCAATTGGTCTAACAGTCGGAAGTGTCACATACTTATCTTTATCAGGGCAAATTGTGGTATCAGAATATGGCAATGTGGGTGGTCGGATACGCGGAACATTTTCAGGCACATTTACTACAGGTTCTACCACCGTTCAAATCCCCAACGGCAGTTTTAATGTCACCCGTGGGGAAATCATTCAGTAAGAATCACACAGCAAAAAAAGCGGGTCATACAAGCCCGCTATTCTAACCTATTCAATGAAGAAAAAAAGCCCGCACCAAGTGTGCGGGCTTTTTTATCAAGAATTCAAAAAACTTACTTTTCGCCTAAAGCTTCTTTAATCACCACGCGCAAATCCGTAAAGTGCGCACGGGTGGCTTCATTGGCCGGAGAGGTGGACGAAACAAGTTTCAGAATTTTATCCAACTGACCGCGCGCAAGCGCTTTCATTTCCGAGCTTTCACCCACAACGGTTTGGTTCGGCAAAACCGGGCGAGGAGGCGTGGCTCTCACCTTTCCAATCAATTGATTCACCAATTCGCGTTGAAGGTTACGGCGCATTTGGTTCACGTTTCCACTGCGAGCATCGGCGAAAATGCCGGTTGTAAGGTCGTTCACAATCTCCGTAAGCGAATATGGCGCGCGGCCTGTAAGTTCATAATCCACAAGTGCGCTTCCTCGCGCGGTGCTCAAGACTTGGCGAATCGAACGGGCTTGATGCTGCTGCACAAGGTCGGCATAGCCGGCTGCTCCAATACGGTCTATGACTTCCATTGGGATTAAATCTTTCGGCAACTGGAAAACATTCTCCTGCAAAAATTTCATTGCTGCTTTTTGCCGTTCACGCGAAACCGGCTCAAAGTTCTTATCACCTTGTGTGTAGTAATAATTGGTTTCTACCATTCCACCAATCAGCGATGCCACATGCCCTGTGAAAAGGCTGCGTTGACCAAAAAATTCGCGCGTAATTTCCTTGAGCTTATCATAATCATCATTGGCTTTTGCATAAGCGGACAAAAGTTTCTTAGAGATTCGAGCAAGGTTTTTCAGTCCAAGCGGTGAAGCTTCAAGCGGGTCGGAACCGATGTCTTCACTTTGCGCGGTAGGGTCGAGCGGGTCACCTTGCCGGCCGAAACGCAGCATCGGGTTTTTGATTTGGCGCATTGCAATCTCGTTGAGCTTCTTTTTCTCTTCTTCAACCGAGATGTTGCCAAACTCGCGATACCCCCATTCTACCGCGAATTCATCATACGGGCCAATAATCGGAATCAAGCGTGGGCGCGGTTTGTCTTCAGGCTGCGCCACATAATTGAAGCGGCCGTAATCCATAATGGAGGCTTCAGTGCCATACTGTGCCGTAAACTGGGCATCGCGAAGTTGCTTAACCGTATAACTTTGCGAAGCTTTGAAATTATGCGGGAAACCAAGCGTGTGCCCAACTTCGTGAGCGGCCACATACTCAATCAATTCGCCTGAAAGATCGTCGGGCAAAGGCATTGTGTTGGTGCGTTCATCAACGGCGCCGACTTGCAAGAAATACCAACGCTGCGTAAGCGCATTGATGTTATGGAAGAATTTGATATCGGAATCAATCACCTCACCACTGCGCGGATCGGCAATCGACGGCCCATAAGCATTTTGAATTTCAGAAGGAAGCCAACGAATCGAGCTGTAGCGTGCATCTTCAGGATCCCAATTCGGATTATCATCGGGCGCATCTTTGGCTAAAATGGCATTCTTGAATCCGGCTTTTTCAAAGGCTTTCTGCCACGATTCCACACCACGCTTGATATAAGGCCGCCATTTATCGGGCACTTCGCGGGCAATGTAAAAAATGATGGGCTTCACCGGCTCGCTCACCTCAGCCGAAGGATTTTTCTTTTCCAAGCGGAAACGTGTGATGAACCTTTTTCTTTCAATGCCATCGTTGGCGTTGGTGTAATCGACAAAGTTTTCGGTAAAAAACCCAACACGAGAATCGAATTCGCGCGGACGCATTGGCTTTTCGGGCAAAAGCACCATACTGGTGTGCACTTCCACTGAAATGGTTCCTAAAGCAAAATCGGCGCGTGGGCGAACCGGCTGTGGCTGCGGCGATTGTTGCACGCGACCCAAATCAATAGGATTGGCGCGGTAAGTGAGCACGGCACGGGTTTCAATGTTGGTTGGGAAAGCTTTAACACTTTCAACAAACGAGCGCTTCGGGTCGAGCGATTGCGCATCGTAACTTTGAGCGAATTGTGCTTGCTGCTGGCGAGGTGAAAACTCCGGAACATCCGAAACAAAAAACTGCGTTACATCAATTACCACTGATGAATCTTTCCCATAAGTGAGAATATCAAAGGTGTATAGAATCGCATCGATATTGGATGAAGAAACGGCTTCTATGGCACTGTTATCGGTGGAGCGAAGTCCGTAATAGACATCGCGCAAAAGAACACTGTTATTCTTCTTTTGCCATTTCACCACGCGGTTGGCAAGTTCGGTTCCGCCATATCCATAGCTGGATTGCGTTTTTGAAACTTGTGCGACGACTAAAAATTCTTTTCCAAAATATTTGGGGTTGATTTCATAAAACACCTTATCCTCGGTGCGGTGCACATCAAAGACACCTTTCAGCATCCGAGTGCCTTTTAAAACTTCGGCGTAGGGTTTGAATTTTGAACCTGCGCTATCGCGCGAGGCGGGTGCTTGAGCTTGTGCGAATGAATTTATCGCTACAATTCCCATAAGCACAATGAGATAATGGAAAAACGGCTTTGCGCCACCAGCAAAGAACTTCATAGTTTGTTTTGTTAACATCGTTAAATAGAATCATTCAGGAATTGAAGAATAGGAATTTTTTTAGTTTTTATCATCTTTTAACTCAATGCAATTAATTAGGCAACAGCAGCCAATGGAATTCCAAGCTTTTAATCAAAAGGGTGGATTCGCCCATAAAGTAAAGCCCGGCAAGCAGAAGGGCTAGAATTAACTGTGAAAGAAGAATAGATGTTTCTAAAAAAAATCTTTGTAAATTTTTTTTAACCATCCCCAAAAATTGACCCTCGAAGCCTCTTAATTCCTACAATTTGGGCGAAAAATGATTCTTGATGCTTGCAACTCGGGCGATTTTCCTTATATTTACGCGATTTTATTTAACTTTATTTAATCGACTTTCCTTCGATTCGAAATCTGAGAGTGGGAGAAAAACCCACTTTTTTTGTTTCTAAATTGAAGCGTGAATCGCGATGAGTCAATTTCAAACAAGAGAAGAAGAAGCAAAAACGTGGGTTCAAACAGAACTTCATGCTTTTTTAGGTGAAAACCCGCTTGATGACGGAGAATCTGAACCTTATCTCGTGGAATGTGTGCTGAGAAGCTACAATTCATCCGATACTCTTGAAATTTTTCTCGATACTGAAACCGGTGTAACCATCTCGCAATGTGAGCGTTTTAGCCGTCATCTCAGTGCAGTGTTTGATGCTTCGCCACAAATTCAAGAGCTGTTTCGCAATTATTTGAGAATCGAAGTGTCTTCGCCCGGAGCAGACCGGCCGATTAAAGATATTCGCGGATTAAAACGCCATATCGGCAGGCGGGTTTCGCTGAAGTTGAAGCACGGATTGAAAGAAGAAGCGGGAAGTGTAAAACAAAGCGTATTACCGCAAACGGAAGGAAAATTATTGGCCATCGAAACCGATGAAGCCAATCAAACCGTACTCGTTTTGGATACAACGCGGAAACCCAAAAAAGGTGAGCGGGTTCGTCAAGAGGAACCAAAATCATTTCCTTTTGATTCGGTATCTGAAGCGCAAGTCATAATTGATATTTAATAGGTGGTGCACCAATTCTTTTTGTCATCGATTATCATAACTCGTCTTTAAGCGCAGCTGCGCCAAAAGAATCAACTCAATCGACCAATGCCGAAAATAAAAAAGCAAGAGCTTAAAATCGATAAGAAAGCCCAAATCGCAGATGCCTTTTCATCGTTCGACGATTATGATCGCTTGAAGGATAAAAAAGCCGATACCAACGCGGTGAAAATGGAGTTGGTTGACCTCTTAAAAGAAGCCATACAAAAGCAGCTTCGGAAGGATTATGATCCCGAAACCGAAGCACGCATTATTCTCAATTCGGCCAAGGGTGATTTAGAAATTTATATCAAGCGCAAAGTTGTTGAAGAAGTAGAATTCCGTGAAATTGAAATCGGGCTTGATGAGGCTAAAGAAATTGATGAAGATTTAGGATTGGGTGATTTCTATGAAGAAGGGCCAATGCCAATTGAAAAAATTCTTTCTCGTAAATCGATCCAAATCATTAAGCAAGCCGTGCAGAAAAAAGTTCGCGATGCCGAACGGATGGCGATTTACGAAGAGTGTGTGAACCTTGTGGGGCAAATCGTTCAAGCGGAAGTCTATCAAATTCGCCCGAAAGAAACCGTTTTGACACTCAATACCGGCAAAAATCAAAAGGTTGAAATTATCCTCCCCAATGCCGAGCGAATGCAACGCGATAACCCGCGCAAAACCAAAATGATGAAAGTGTATATTCAAAAGGTTGAGCGCGAAAGAATGCGGCTTCGCATGCCCGATGGCACCGAAATTGAAAAGGAGCGCGAAGACGGCCCAATGCGCGTGATTGCATCCCGTACCGACGACCGATTCCTCGTCAAACTCTTCGAAAGCGAAGTGACGGAAATCAGCGAAGGAAAGGTCATGATCAAAGCATCTGCACGGGTACCCGGCGAGCGAGCGAAAATTGCTGTCGAATCAACCAATTCAAGAATCGATCCGGTCGGCGCATGTGTAGGTCAAAGAGGGGTGCGCATCCAAAATATCGTCCGCGAACTCAATAACGAAAATATTGATGTCATACCGTTTAGCGATGAGAATCACATCTATATCGCCAAAGCCTTGCAGCCTGCAAAAATCGATCCATTCTCCGTATCCGTTGACTTCAAAAACCGAAAAGCTCGCGTGACCTTGAAGCCTGATCAAATCAAATACGCCATCGGCAAAAATGGAAACAATATTCTTTTGGCCGAAAAGCTCACCGGCTTTGAAATTGAAATCTATCGCGAAGCCGATGAATTGCATGACAGCACCGACATCGACATCATCGAATTCCGCGAAGAATTCGGCGATGACATTGTTTATCAACTCTTGGACTCCGGTCTCGACACCGCCAAAAAAGTTTTAGAAGCCGGACTTGAAAGAATCGAAGAAGCATTGATTTTGCCGCCAAAAAAACAAGAAGAAGAACTGAAACTCTTTGGTGGAAAAAATTCAAGGCAATCTTTTCCGCAAAGAACGCATACCCGCGTGATTACCGAAGAAGAGCGTCGGTATTGGCACCGAATTGCCGAAAATATCTTCCGTACCATTGAAGAGCAATACAGCGAAGAAGGTGAAACCGGCGAAAGTGAAAGTGGCGAAGGGGAAGAAAATACACCTAAGACCCAAGAATAGTTTTTAATAAAGTATAGAAATTTTGAGAATTTATTACTCATCACGGATCGAGCAACACATACCCGATAATCGTAGAGAAGAGGAGAGGTCAGATGTCTGAAGAAAAAGAAGTAAAAAAATACAAGGTTCTTGACCTTGCCGATGAACTGACGGTTAGTGCCTCAGACATCCTGCAAGTTTTGGCCGAAAATAATATGGCGGTCAAATCGGCTTCTTCAAAAATTACCGATGAAATGAGAGAAGTGATTCTCTCTCACTTTCAAGCGGAAAAGAAGCAGAGCGACGCGCAAAAAAAATTGCGGGCCGATAAAGAAAAGAAATCGAAACAGCTTGCCGCAAAAAGCTCCGGGCAAGCTGATCAACTATTCGATGAATCGCAAAAAAAGAAAATCCCCTCATTCAAAGGTGAACCGCTTTTTCTAGAAAAGCCAGACTTAAAGGAAGAAACGGTTTCTGAACCGGAAGAGCCTCTGCCGCCAATTGTTGAATCCAAAACCTCAGAAGTGCAAGAAGCCGAAAAGGAAGCCCCAAAACCTGAACCGATTCCTGAAGTAAAATCTGAGCCGCTTATCGAAGAAAAACCAGTCACACAGGCTCCCGCTGAACCGAAAGTGATTTCGCCTATCGAAGAGGTTTCGGAAGCAAAATCGGCACCGGTTGAAACGGAAAAAACAACACGACCAATGGGAATCAAAGTTGTGGGAACCGTCGAGCTTCCTTCAACTTATTTTCCGAAATCTGGAGATCGAAAACAAGATCAAAAACAAGGTGGAAATAAATCTGAATTCAAGTCTGATAAAGGATCAGAAAAAGGATCAGAAAGAGGATCAGAAAAGGGTTCAGATAAAGCCACGGAAAAATCAGGTCAAGCGCAAGGCGGGCAAAGAGGTTCGCGCGGCGAAGCACGACCGGAACATAAAAGTGAACATAAGGGAGATGCCCGGCCGGATCAACGAAATGAGAAGCGTGGGCCTCAAAACAAAGACACAAGACCGCAAGGCGAGACTCGCCGAGATGACGGCAGAAAACCCGAAAACCGAGATGCCAGATTCGGTCAAAAACCAGACCAACGAGGAACTCAAAAACCCCCACAAAAAGGAGATGGCAAATTGGGTTTTGGCCAAGAACAAGGCAAGCCGAGTGCATCACCAAGCAATTTCAAAGCCCCTGAAAAGAGTGAACCCGCTGCGCCGCAACTTCACGGCGAAAATGAAGATGCGTTTGATCCGGATTCGCTTTACAGCCTTGGAAGAAATGAAAAGAGCTTAATCGAAGCCAAAGAACGCACCAAAATGGGCGGACTTACAGTGGTTGAATTCAAAACCCGTGAGGAACTTGGGCTCGTAAAGAAAAAGAAGAAAGATAAAAAGAAAAACTTAGGCGAGCGGAAAACCGAATTGCAAGATTTTGTTCCAACAACCTCACGCGAAGTGCCCGCTGCTGCCACTAAAAAACCTGTTTTTGAAGCCGCTAGCAGCGATCAAATTATCAAACGCGGCATCGCCGATAAACAAGATGCCGGCTTGGCCGCAAAAGGAAAAAAGAAGAAAAAGAACGAAGTCGATTCTCGCCTTGTCGAACGCAATATTCGCCAAACCATTAGTGATATGGATGAGGTGAGCGAATCCGTGATGCGGCAAAGATTCCGAAAGCGCCGCGCCAAAGAGCGTGAAGAGCGTCAAGAACTCGCTGCCCAACAAGCCGCTGAAGACAGTAAGAAGATTAAGATTACAGAATTTGCCTCGGCACACGAATTCGCCGATAAAGTGGGCGTAACACCCAAGGAGGTTATCGAAAAGTGCTTCCGAATGGGCAAATTCATTACCATTAATCAACGCCTTGACCGCGAAACAATTGAAATTCTTGCCCTTGAATTCGGCAAAGATGTTCTCTTCGTCTCGGATGTTGAAGCTACAGTCGTGGAAATTGATGAAGAAGTTTCACCGATTCTCAAAACCCGTCCGCCTGTCGTAACTATTATGGGTCATGTCGATCACGGAAAAACCTCACTTCTCGACTACATCCGCCGTAGCAATGTCGTGGCTGGCGAATCAGGCGGGATTACACAGCATATTGGTGCTTATGAAGTGAAACTTGAAAGCGGTCAAAGCATCACATTTTTGGATACACCCGGTCACGAAGCCTTTACGGCGATGCGTGCTCGCGGGGCGCAAGTCACGGATATTGTGATTCTTGTTGTTGCCGCTGATGACAGCGTGATGCCTCAAACCCTTGAAGCCATTAGCCACGCAAAAGCAGCGAATGTTCCATTGGTTGTCGCGATTAATAAAATTGATAAACCGGAAGCCAACCCGGATAAGATTCGCACGCAACTTTCTGAAAACGGCGTGCTTGTAGAAGAATGGGGCGGGGATGTGCAGTGTCAGGAAATTTCGGCGAAAAAGGGGTTGAATGTTCGTGAGCTTTTAGATAAAGTTCTTGTTCAATCCGAATTAATGTCGCTGCAAGCCGATTTCAATGAAGAGCGTTTAGCGCGTGGGGTCGTTGTTGAAGCAGAACTTGACCGCGGAAAAGGCATTATTGCCACCGTACTCATTCAACAAGGCATTTTGAAAATTGGGGATGCCTTTATTGCCGGTGCAGCCGCCGGGAAGGTACGCGCATTGCTTGATGAGCGCGGAAATCGAAAAGAAGTGGTTTATCCATCAGAGCCTGTGCGCGTCCTCGGCTTTGAAGAATTGCCTGAGGCCGGAGACATTTTCAATGCAATGGAGACCGAGCGGGAAGCACGTGAAATCGCTCAGCGTCGCCAACTCATTCGCCGTGAACAGGAATTCCGTGCTCGCAACCGTATGAAACTCGATGAAATTGGCCAAGCCGGAATTAAGGAATTACGCATTGTGCTCAAAGCCGATGTCGGCGGATCACTTGAAGCCTTGGCGGAAGGTCTTATTAAGGTGCAAAACGAAGAGGTTAAGATTCATATCATTCACCGCGGCATCGGTCAAATCTCTGAATCGGATGTGCTGCTAGCGGCCGCCTCCGATGCAATCATCATCGGATTCCGTGTTCGCCCGAACTTGAAAGCAAAGCAACTTGCCGAGCGTGAATCAATTGACATTCGCTTCTATACCGTGATTTACCACGCCATTGAAGAGGTGGAAAAAGCGCTTGAAGGAATGCTTTCTCCGGAATTCAAAGAAGAAGTGGTGGGTACCATCGAAATTCGAAATGTGTTCAAAATCTCGAAATTCGGAAATGTGGCCGGTTGTTTTGTACTGGATGGAAAAATTTCGCGCGACGGCAAAGTTCGACTCCTTCGCGATGGTGTTCAAATCTACGACGGCGAGCTCTCTTCACTCAAGCGGTTCAAAGATGATGTCAAAGAAGTGGCCAGCGGATTCGAGTGCGGCTTGACTTTGCGAAACTATGATGATGTCAAGGTTGGCGACATTGTGGAAGTGGTTCAAACCGTTGAAACAAAACGAAAACTTGCTACTGCCGACGCACGATAAAGCGATACCACAACAAAACTCAAAATCCAATCACCAAAAAAGGGATATTGCTAAATGCAGTATCCCTTTTTTAATTTCAGAAAATAACCCAATGTCTGTCGAATCCCATTAGAAAATAAGGGTATTCTAAATCAAGAAATCTACCACAACGCTTGCCTTTAAAAATATAAAATACAAAATAAGACCAAAGACACCTCCAAGCGTACCGTAAAGAATCACTTCACCTTTTGGCAATAACTTGTAAATGTAAAAACAAGCAAAAATAAAACCCGTTAAAGGCAAGTTAAAATTAACCGCAGTAAAAATGCCCGGTGTATAATGCAAAAAATAAAAAGTAAAAAGAATATGAGGAAAAAACACATTGAGCAAAACTAAACCGGAAAAAGCACAAATAATTCTGAAATAATTTTCCTCACTAAAAAACCTATGAGAGAAAAAAACTACCCAAAATCCTGAAATCCCCAATAAAAACGAGGCGATATACAAATGTACAGAGGTATCAATTTTCTGAATAAAGGTAAGAAGCGGAAATGGCGGTTCACTTAACCAACTATGAAGAAAAAATATTTCTTCCAAATGATGGATAAAAAAGAAAAAAGGTAATGCACGTATTGCTTTCGAAAATCCGAACGCGTTTTTAAACTTTGGAAAGGGCATATTTACTAATCTCGGTGCTGTTGCATTCTAAAAAAGCCGAAGGAGCAAATAAAAAATAGTAGAGATCCTAAGGCAAAATAAAGAGGAACTGAAAAATCAGCAATTCCAAAAAAGCCTGAGAAATCCAGTGACGGTTCTTTCGGCGAATTTTCAACGATATAAATGAAAAGCAAAAAAGATACGATAAAGAGTTTAGAGTTACCACTTAAAATTCCAAATGACTGTGAAACCAAAACGATGGTGATAATCCCGCAAAAAAGTGAAAAACCCAACTGAAAATCGAAGAGGAATAATCGCGCGAGAGGAACTAATAATATTGCTGAAAGAATGAATTGGCCGGCGAAGATTTTCCTAAAAAGATATAATTCTTTGGTCCTTGGCGTGGCATAAAGGAGCGAGAGTACGCCGGCTTGGCGGTCACGAATCGGCAAATCGGCAAGCAGCGGCATCGCTCCAAAAAATGCTATGATTGGAAAAATGTGCCTTGTTGTTTCAAGGTCTGAAGTGATAAATGCCCCCACCCAAATTCCAATCCCCAAAACGAATACCAAAGGATGTTGATGAAGAGAAAGCAACGCCTCTTGAAGCACGCCATTGATAAACGGAAATGGAAGAGTAAAAGAAGGCAATAAGGCTCGTGAAACCGGTTTCAAGGTTTGATTAATTGAAAGAAACCAATTTCTTGAATTGGCTTTGTTGGCACTCTTGATTAACTCGGGATTAAACCGATGAAAGAATAACAAGGCAACACCAAGTAATGGTATCCATAAAATGGCAGAGGTGAACCGCGAAAGCAAAAACATTGGCTCCGGTGAAAATCCATTATAAGAAACGGTGGGCGTTCCCGGCTTATACTCCACAGCCCCTACCGCAAATGACTTTGTGCCAAATTGATTTTGAAATATATCTTGCAAAGCGATTAAGCCAATGGAATCAATAAACCGATGCCACGAATTCTCAGACTCCATCGACTGAGAGATAAGGCTCAGCAAAAAAACCCAAACAAAAAAATACAGGATATCGCCACCGCGGCCGGAAAGTGGCTTAATACTTTCAAAGAGCAATGCAATCACCGCAATAAACACAAGCCCCGGCAAGGCAATCAATCCAAAGTGGAAAAGGTAAGGCCATAACGCAAAAGTGCCTTCACCTCTCAGAAAGAACATCGCAATGCTGCCCATCATTTGTGCCGCCATTATTGAAAAGAGCAAGGCAAAATTGCCAAGGAACTTCCCAAAAAGATACTCGGTATTTGTTATTGGGGTGGAGGCCAACAGTAGCCCAACGCCGCTTTGTATATCTCGGCGGATGGTATGACTAACGATGTAATATCCAAAAAGAGTAAGAAGAATCGTACAGAACATCGCAGAGCCAAGGGCAATGGTATCGGGGCTATAAGTTGCTCGAACGCCTTTTATCATAATCATTGTCAACCCAGAGGAAGGGTCGGGGATGAGAAAAAAAGTTCCTCCAATGGTTAAGAGCAAAACGGCAAAAGTTGAAAGCCGCGGAAAACGTAACTTAAAATCGGTGAGCACAATCTCGCGCAAAACCGATAAACGTAGTGATTGTTTCATTGTGTAAGGAAAGAAGGGTTTTGAGAAAAATTCATCACATAGAGAAATGCATCCTCAAGAGAAGGCTCAACAAGGGAAGCGTTGGGATGCGGTTTTTCATTTGAAACCACACGGATAAAAATGCCATCCGCCTTTCTCACTGCCGATGAAACTTTCAGCGATGCGCGGAGTGACTCGAAATCATGAGAAGTGATTAAAAACTCCCACACCCTTCCTTTAGCTCGCAACATCAGATTCTCCGGCGATTCATGCACGAGAAGGGTGCCCGCCTTCATGATGGCGATGTCCGTTGCAATCGATTCTATATCGGAAACTATATGAGTAGATAGGATGACCAATTTCCCCTGACCAATATCGCTTAAAATATTTCGAAACCGAACCCGCTCTTCGGGGTCAAGTCCGGCCGTGGGTTCATCGACGATGAGCAGCTTAGGATCGTTTATGAGTGCCTGCGCAATTCCTAACCGTTGCCGCATTCCCCCCGAGAAAGAGGCGGCGTTGCGATGCATCACCGAATGGAGATTCACCAACTCAAGCATTTCGGTAATCTTCGATTTCGATCGAACGCCTTTTAATGAGGCGATGTAAGTCAAAAATTCCAAAGCAGTGAGATTATCATAAACACCAAAATCTTGAGGAAGAAAACCCAATTTCATGCGGAGCGCTTCCGGCTCTTTAAGAAGATCAATTCCATCGAAAAATATCGCTCCAACACTTGGCTTTGTGAGGGTGGCGATGAGCTGCATCAAAGTTGTTTTTCCGGCACCATTTGGCCCTAAAAGTCCCAAGACGCCCGATCGTTGTGTCAAAGAAAAGTCTTTAACGCCATAATGACCCGAGGAGTAACGTTTTGAAACTAGTTGAATCTCAAGCATAGATGAAATGCAAGTTGAATATTTTACCAAGGGGATATCGAGGGGAGAAAAAGTAAAACGCAATCACATAAGAAAAGTTACCGATTGAACTACAATCAATTTAGCTTTGGTCAATTGAACTATCGTCAATCGATCTAAGCAATGACAACATCAAGGGTAAGGCTCAATAAAAAAGGGACGCAATTGCGTCCCTATCAAATCGAAAATAGGCTGACTAGCCTTGTACCGCTTTTAATATTGTGAGAGTTTTAATGCTGCTTGGAAAACCTTTTCTGCATTGGGCAAAGTAAATTCTTCCAAAAACTTTGAAAACCCGACCGGCGTATCGGTTGAGCCGATGCGCATAATCGGAGCATCCAAGTGTTCGAAGCAATTTTCAGCAATGAGTGCAGCAATTTCTCCTCCAAACCCACCAAAGACTTTATCTTCATGTACAATGAGCACTTTGTTGGTTTTCTTCACTGTTGCAATAATGGCATCGGTATCAAGCGGTCGAATTGAGCGAAGGTCGAGCACTTCGGCAGAAATTTGATATTCATTCTGCAAGCGTTCAGCCGCAAGCAATGAATGATGCACGGTTGTGCCATAGCTGATAATGGAAAGATCAGATCCGTAGCGGCGCGTGCGTGCCTTTCCAAAAGGAATTAATACTTTATCCTTTAACCGTTTGGTTTTTGACCACGGGTTGTTATAAAGAAACTTCGGTTCTAAAATTACCGTGAAGCCTTTTGCTCTGAATGCGGAGCGCATCAACCCTTGAATATCATCACCAAAGGCCGGAATTACGATTCGCATGCCGGGGAAGGTGGCAAATGCACCTTCCACATTTTGTGAGTGATAAAGTCCGCCGCCGATATAGCCCCCTGAAGCAACACGCATGACAATATTCGGAGCAAATTGACCTTTCGTACGCCAGTATTCGTGTGTACACTCCACCACTTGTTCCATCGCCGGCCAAATGTAGTCTGCAAATTCAGCGCCTTCAATCAACACCCAAATATCTTCGCGGTAGCGTGAAAAACCATTGGCGGTGCCAACAATAAAATCTTCGGCAATTGGTGCATTGAACACACGTCGCTCGCCAAATTCTTGGAGCATGCCTTTATCGACATTAAAGATGCCGCCTTTCTCTTTTGAAGCCACATCTTGTCCCCAAAGGAACGTGTTCGGGTTTCGGCGGAATTCCTCTTTTTGTGTCAGGTTCAATCCTTGAAGCAAGGTGATGACTTCATCGGTATAAAGATCGGAAGGGTTTTCGGGCGAATCAAGCGCGTGCAAGTCGCCGTCAACCGGGTGGAACTCGGGAATGATAAAATTCATCGCTGACTCGGGCTTGGGCGTGGGTGATTTTTCACCGCGTTCACACGCATCGGCAATCACCGCATCGGCTTCCTTTTCGATCTCATGCATTTCAGCTTCGGTAAGAATCTGGTGCTCGAGCAAGTAGTGGCGAAATTTCACGAGAGGGTCTCGCTGTTTGATTTCATCCAGTTCTTCTTGCGAACGGTAAAGCAAGTGATTATCTGAATTGGAGTGTGACCCGATTCGTTCGCAATCGGCTTCAACGAGAACAGGGCCTTTACCTGCAAGCACATGTTGAACGGCGTCTTGCATTGCTCGCCAAGAGTCAAAAACATCGGTACCATCGCAGAAGATGATTCTTAGGTTCGGGAAACCGCTATACACCTGTGCGATCGGCGTAACTGAAAACTGATCTTTCACCGGAACACTGATTCCAAAACGGTTATTTTGAATGACAAAAATGGCCGGAAGTTTTTCGCGGTCAAGCCCGTTCAAGGCTTCATAAAAATACCCTTCAGAGCAAGAGGATTCGCCGGCAGAGTAAAATGCAATTTCATCACCCTCATATTTTTTTATTGCTCGTGCCACACCGGCAGCGTGTTGCGAGTGATTACCTGTAAGCGACGATACGTTTTGAACACGCATTGAAGGCTTAGCAAAGTGATTCGACATGTGGCGGCCACCACCGGCAACATCGGCATCGCGCGAAAGACCGTTAAGAATAATTTCTTCGGGCGTGAGACCGGCTGCAAGCGACGTCATCATATCGCGGTAATAAGGGAACAGAAAATCTTTATTCGGGCGAAACGAAAGCCCAAGCGCCATTTGAATGGCATCGTGGCCTTGATATGGGGCGTGATACGACCAGCCCATCCCTTTTTTCAAATACCCCGCCGCTTTGATATCCAATTGACGACCGGTGTAAAGGAGGCTATACCACTTTTTGAGCGTATAAGTCTCAAGGTTCATTTCAAGGTGCTTGGCCGTTTCAACGGCGGCTTCAGAGAGCGCGGCTTGTGCTGGCATTGTAACTTCAGTTAAGTGTTTTTGAATCGAAGCATGAACATTTGAAGAGGGTTGAGACGTGCGTAAATGTGATGAAGACTTGTTGCTGACGGAAGTCACCTTTGAGGACTTCGATTTAGCTGGAGCTTTTTTTACTTCTGATTTCTTCACGCTGAATACTAAAATTGAGGCAGGAGCTAACCTGCTAAAATTGGTGAGGCGGCTCTCTCTAACCGCACCCAAAAATCGGTGAAAAAGTTCTGCTAAATGTAAATCAATGCAAGCGTTTTCGAATGAATTTCAAAAATATGATTTTTTTAAGCGCTTGCCAAGAAGTGAAAACAAAAGGCGAAAAGTAAATGGGAGAATAAAATTGCTGCCGTAATCATTTATTGACCAATATGAAGTTTCAATCGCTCGACAACGTCAAAAACGATTGGGCAGAGCGTGTAGTTTTCGAGCACTTGTCGAAACCGATATTTGAAATGCGGCTTATCAAGGTGTGGGAAATCGGCGCACGAGAGCGGCCGCTCTTGATAAACGCTGCAAAGATTTCCTTTGAGCATTGGGCACGGCTTAGGTTTGAGATAATAGATGAATTCTTGATTTCCGGCTTCGTCTAAAAATGGAATCGAATCGGTGTGGTTTTCAATAAATTGCGCGAGCGTCATTCCCTTTGCATTAGCTAAAGGAGTTAGTTCGGATACTAAAACTGCTGGGCGAGGGATTTTGCAGCAATTGGCGCAAGCGGTGCAATCGATTTCAGCAGAAACGATGAGGTAAAGCTGTTGCACAAGCGGGTCAATGAGTGACGAAGGAAACTGCCGAAGCAAACGACCAAACGCCTCATTTTCGACGCGCTTTTCTTTCGCGAGGATTGGTAAATCAGTAGGTGAAATCATTAGTTTCTCATTCGCTATAACATACACTTCTCAACAATTTTTAAGCTAGAAAAAACGAGGAAGTCAAATTGGATGTTTATATTTAACTTTGCATCTATTGGTTAAATCCATTTAAGATTTTCTTTAAACAATTTCATAAAATTGAATCGCACACTAAGCCTTTTATTAATGCTTGCCTTGTTGAGTTTACCGCTCACAAAAGGAGCACATTTACTTTCGATTGGAAAGAGTGGCTTAGGCTTGTGCTGCAAAACGAATTTGATGGTGAAGCATTCCAACAAAGATTGTTGCAGTGCAGTTCAACCTACCGAAACCCAAAATAATGGTTGCACCGATAACGCGTGCGGCTCTAGCTGTAAAGGCAATGCACCTTGCTGTTTATCGTTTGCTGGATGTTTAGAAAAATCAATCGATATCATCCCAAATAAAGGAAATCAACAGGTGTTCTCCACGCTCGAGAATCTTTCATTAGAAGATTTTTCTCAAGATATTTTTCAGCCACCCGAAGTAGCATAAAAGACCGCATCTGTTGCTTTATACTAAAAGACTACTTAAAACAAATTAAATTATAATTCTATGAAAAAGATCATTTTAAGCGGAATCGCTATCGTACTCATTTGTGCCGGTGCACTCTTTGCAAACGCACAAGACAGCACCAAAAAAGCGGATTGCTGTGTTGAAGGCAAAGCATGCTGCCCGAACGGTGCATGCTGCGTTGCGAAGTAATGTCGCATTGAATTCTAAAAACGGCTGCACAAATGCAGCCGTTTTTTTATTTATATCAAATCATACTCAAGTATGGCAAATGGGCAACCGTTAACTCCGAAAAGCTATTGCGACTATGTTCAAACCCTTCCGCCGGAATCACTTCACCGAATCTATCACGATACCCAATATGGATTTCCAATTGAATCGGATAATGAACTCTTTGAACGCTTGATATTAGAAATTAATCAGGCAGGCCTGAGTTGGACAACGATTCTCAATAAGCAGGAAAACTTTCGTAAGGCTTACCGAAATTTCGATATCAAAAGGGTTGCAAAATTCACAGAAAAAGATCGCGCAAGGCTGATGAATGATGCGGGAATCATCCGCAACCGATTGAAAATCAATGCGGCGATTCACAATGCACAGATCATCTTAAATTTGCAGAAAGAGAATGGTTCATTCAAAAAATGGTTGGATTCAAATCATCCAAAAACACTTTCTGAATGGGGTAAGCTTTTCAAAAAAACTTTTGTGTTTACCGGAGGGGAAATTGTAAAAGAATTTTTAATGAGCACTGGATATTTAGAAGGTGCACATAGAAAAGATTGCCCGATTTACGAAATATCCTTAAGCGCCAACCCAAATTGGAAAAAATCAATTGAGAAAGGAAAAGAACTGCTTGGATAATCCAATCTTATTTTATGACGGTACATGTGGTTTTTGCCACGGCGCGGTGCAACTTTCTTTTCGTTGGTTGAAAGAGCCCTCGGTACGTTTTGCGCCACTTCAAGGAGAGACGGCAACACAGGCAAAAAGCGATTACCCACAATTTCCTTCTAGTTTGGAATCGGTGGTGTTGATTAAAGAGAACAAAATGTATTTGGCTTCTGAGGCCTTTTTTGAACTTGCAAAGGAATTTCGATATCCTTATAAAAGTTTGACCATTTTTTCGATACTTCCAATCAAACTCTCCAACTTCTTTTATGGGATTATTGCGGAAAATCGGTATAAGTTATTTGGCAGAAAAGATGCGTGCGATATGCCTGACCCCAAAATGCGCGCCCTTTTCTTAAACTAATCGTTTAAGTTAGATTTTGAGAGCTGCGTTGATTCTTTATTGTTTCCATTTGTTGCTTTAATACCTCCGGCGACATCCCGTGCGAAACCTTAAAGCCAAATCGTTTCATTAAAAATTCTTCCATCCGAATCCACTCTTCGCCATTCTTAATCAGCCCCGACCACGCACAAACTGTTATCATTTCTTCGAGTGTGGCAGAATGCGTGCGTTCCGCTTTTAGAGACTCTACGGTTTCTTTTAGGGCAATGGTCATCCGGTAACTTTCTGTGCAATCGCGAATGATTGCAAGCATTCCCAAAGATTCACCATCTTTTAAAATAACACTGGTCGTTGCTTCCACATAAAGTTCTCGATTCGAACGGGTGATATGGCGGTAATTGCCACGGTAAGACCCGATCTCTTTCATAGACTGAAATACCGTAGCTTCGGTTGCAGGAGGAATGTACTCATAGCGGTAAATCTCGCTGAGTGTTACTCCCATTGCTTCTTCTCTTGTTGTTTCATAAAGCAATTCAGCACCGTGATTCCAGAAAATGATCCTCTGAGTTTCATCAATTCCAATAACTGCATCTTGGATGTTTTCTAGTGCATACGCCTGAAAATATCGAATATCCATTTCGATAGAGTTTAATATTAAACTACAAATATGGGTTAATGTTCGTTAGCGGCTGAAAGCAAAAAAGTAAAGTGAATAGCACCTAAAGTACTGGAATTGAGTGATGTGGGATGATACAATAACTTGAAATATAAACGTGCCGTTCCATAAAATTTGCACAGCAATAAAATGAGGGCATTTCTGTTCAAAATGGTTTGATTAATTTGATAGAAAACATTCAAAAGAAAGAAACCAAAGCGCGTGAAAAGAGAAACAGGACTTATATTCATTCTTCCCGTCAACCTTCTATTAATGCTGATATTTCATTGGTTTGTAGGGCAAAGAGGAATCGCTCAAGTAAAAGACCAAAGTCTAGCTCCTTTTTCAACAAAGGATGGAATGCGGTTTAGTTACAAACATCAAGGAACGCCGGTACCGAAACGCGTTGCTTTAGCCGGTGATTTCACAGGATGGCAACTCTACCGAATGAAATTAGATTCAAGCACGGGAATTTGGTCGGCACTCTTTAAGCTTGGCGCAGGCGAAACCCACTTCTATAAGTTTGTTCTTGACGATACCATTTGGGTCACTGATCCCAATGCGCCGGACTTTACCAAAGACGACAATCGAAACGGAATCTTTATATCCGAAGAATTTGGTAAGCCTTATGTTCAAAATATTTTCCCTCCAAAAAATTACCTCATGAAATCGCTCCGGCCTTTAAGTGTAAGGCTTAAAAGCGACTTTGGTATCAAACCGAATTCACTCAGCGTAACACTCAACGATAAACCTCAAGCATTTCAATTAAAAGCTGATACCCTTCTTTTGAATCTAAAGCCCGATCTTCTTGATGGTGAATATTTTTTGCGCGTAACATTTCAAAATGAAAAAGGTGTGTCGGCGTCTCCGTTCGAAACCAACTTTATTCTTGACCGAACAGAAACCCAACTCACTACGCCAGTTTTTTTTAAAAATGCGGTGATGTACGAAGTGTTTGTCCGACGCTTTCACGATACCAATGGCGATGGAATCGGCGATTTGAATGGCGTCACACAGAAGCTCGATTACATTCGCTCGCTTGGCGCAACGGTGCTTTGGCTCATGCCGATTCATCCCTCACCTTTTGCTCACGGATATAGCGTAACCAATTACTTTGATGTTGACCCAAAGGTTGGCAGCAAAGCCGACTTCAAAACTCTTTTGGATGAAGCGCACAAGCGTGGGATGAAAGTCATTTTGGACTATGTGATTAACCATACCGATAGCACGCACGAGTATTTTCAAAGTGCCTACAAAAATCCTTATTCGCCCTATTCAAAGTGGTTTCAATTTACGGAGACCGATAACGCCAATTGGAAACACTTTGGCGGTAGCCGATATATGCCAAAGATCAATTTCTTTCATGAACCCGCCGAAGACTGGGCGATTGAGGTCGCGAAGTATTGGCTGAAATTTGGCGTGGATGGCTTCCGTTGTGATGCCGCAAAAGAGCCGCCGCATAAATTTTGGAAACGGCTTCGCAAAGAATTGAAGACAATAAACCCCGATGTCTTATTGCTTGGAGAAATATGGGATAATGCCAATTTCATCATCCCCTACTTCCGCGATGAATTTGATATGGTCTATGATTACCCGCTTTTCTACCCACTTATCGATCTTGTGCAAAATGGCAATCAAACGCGCTTTAAGGCTGCAATTGAAGAAATCAAAAATTCATTTCCTACCAATGCTTTGCTCACAAGGTTTCTTTCGAATCACGATAACAATCGTCCGCTCGCTGTTTTTGATAACGATACTGCCAAAGTGAAGCAAGCCTTGACCATTCTCTGGACACTCCACGGAACACCAATGATTTACTACGGTGATGAAATTGGGATGAACGGAAAAATACCGCCCGATGACAATGTGAGGCAAAAGATGAAATGGGAAAGTGTTGATTCGCTCAACTCGATTCTAAAGTTTTACAAAAAACTCAGTATGCTGCGCGAAACCTACCCCCATTTCCGAAGTGAGCACAACAAAGATTCTTCTTCCGTTCAGTTTGTGAAAACATCATCACCCAATGTCATTGCCTATTTGCGGCGGCCCGAAAGTAGCCGTGTTGGAAAAGGCGCTCGACCTTCTTTTGAAGAGCAATACCGGTGGGCTTTGGTAATTGTGAATGTATCGGATAAAGACGTTGAAAAATGCGAGTTCACCTTCGACTCCGGTCCGCTTTCAGCCGCGCTTCAAGTGAAAGAAGTCTTGAGTGATACCCCAGAAAAGCCGAAGACCAAATGGCGAGGAAGCAAATATCAGCCCTTCGAGCGATTGAAACGTCGCGATGTTCGGGTTCTTATTTTTGAAGAGCCAACGGCAAAATCAATGCCCAAGAAGCCGTAAGTCCGATTTCGTCCGAATCGAAAAAGCTTAGGTTTTTTGCTTTTTCTTCTGCGCCGCGGGGAATAAAATGTTGTTCAGAATAAGGCGATAGCCTGCCGAATTTTTGTGGAGCGAGAGATCGGTGGGCGGGTCTCCAACTTGATGCTGATAGTCCTCCGGGTCATGTCCGCCATAAAAGCAAAACTGTCCTCGCCCGAAAATGCCGTGAAGATATTTCACTTCATCGGCATTTTTCTTTTCACCCATAATCACCACTGAAGGTTTGACGAGCGACTTGCGGAATGATGTCGTTTGCCCGTAAAAGCTTTTAATGACCGTGCGGTGATTTTGC